>JBEKDP010000159.1:0-4718 GCA_050014295.1 Dehalococcoidia bacterium
GCGGCGCCGTCATCCTCGGCCTCGCCACCTGGGCGTTTACCTTCCGCTTCTACGCGCGCCAAAAAGAAGCCGAGCGTTTCTGGCATCGATAGCCGCAGCGGAAACACAGACAAAGACGTAAGGAATCTACGGGAAGAGGCGACCGCACACGCGGCGGACCGTACGGCCAACCGACGAGGCGAGGCCTAAGGTGATGGGACGCTCATCCAGCCAACGACCGGGGCCTCGGCGAAGAACCGTGCGCGTGGTGCGAGGTCGCGCGGGCCGCCGAGGCCCGATGCATACTCGATATGACCTTCGTGTAGCAGGCCGCTTGCGCGACGGCTACATCCTGAAGGCTGGCTTTCGAGAGAGGTCGGCGACGGCGGTGTCGCGCAGCTTCTTGCAGCCGGCCTTTAGTTGCTCCAACTGCCCGGCGGTGAGAACGCCGAAGAGCTTCTCGCCAGCCTGGTTGGCGACGGCAAACGCCTGCTCGAACTTCTCGACTCCGCCCTTGGTGAACTCCACGAGCCGCTTCCGCCGGTCCTTCGGGTCGCCGTGGGTGTGGACCCAGCCCTTCGCCTCCGTGCGGTCGACCAGCCCCGTGAGGCTGTTCGGCTCTTTGACCATCCACGTGGCCAGCTCGCTGATGGCGAGCGGCCGCTGCTCCTGAGCAAGGAGCGCGAGAAGCTGCAACTGAGGAAGGGAGATCCCCTGAGGGATCAGCGCGAGCTCCTGCACCTTGAAGACCGCATTGTACGCTTGGTACAGGGAGTACCATTCGCTGAGCCCTTTGATCTTTTCGGCGTTCACTGCTTTAGGGAAAGGCGTCTTACTTGGCACTGTCTGAACCTCCATTCTGATCGGCTTCTGAACTAATCCTACCGTTCACCCGGTTTATTGCACGAAGCGCATCTAACCGGAACTTCGTTTCCAGAATCGCCACTACAAGGATTCTACTCGCGCGACTTCTTCCGATACACTAGAGTATACTCCATTGTTACCGCGAAAGTCGACAATTTGTCAAGTGGTGTGGCGCCCAAAATCACACGATTTTTCAGGACTGATAACGCGGTCGTGGTGGACTCTCGCTTGCTGGGCCGCCCGCGCCTCGCGAGCAACCAGCATGATGCCTTTCGCGGCGCACTCGTTGGGGGAAAAGAAAGACGGCAAGAGGACGCTCCCTGCCTTTCGGGATCGAGTGCGGAGGACAAGCCCTCCACCCGATAGTCCCGACTTCGCAGTCCTTGCGTGAAGCCGCCCGAAATAAGGTGCCTGCACCAGTCCCTTGATGCCGGCATCCCTCGCCCGCCACCACATCGAAGAAAGTCTCGCCACCCCGATCCGATCTCTCGCGGCAGTCTATCCTTGCCGATGACACCGCATGTTATCATGGGCGACAACGGCAATCAATGGTTTCGCTGTCAAATGAGCCGAATCGTTACCTTTCCTGCCGGTAACCTCCTGCTCGAAGGCGTTCTTCACCGCCCGGCGGCCGTCGCTAACGACGCTGCTCCTTCGACCCCTTGTCCCGCAGCGGCTGTCTGCCATCCCCACCCGCTCTACGGCGGCGACATGCATAACGCGGTCGTCGTCGCCGTTTGCGACGCCCTGGCGGCAAGCGGAATAGCGGCCCTGCGGTTCGACTTTCGCGGCGTCGGCGCCAGCCAAGGATCCCACGGAGGCGGCATCGAGGAGCGCGGCGACATTCGCGCCGCCATCGATTTCCTGGTGTCGCAGCCGGAGATCGATTCGACCAGACTGTTCCTGGCGGGCTATTCATTCGGCGCCTTGGTGGCTCTGTCCGTCGATGACGACCGGCCACGGGCCCTGGCCGCGATCTCGCCTCCTCTATCCCCGAGCTTCCCGAGCCCACACCCGCGCTGTCCGACGCTCTTCGTCTTCGGTGAACGCGACAAGATCGCCCCCGCCGGCGGGCTCGAGGCGAGCGTCATCAAGCTGCCGGAGGGGAGCCGGGTCGCCGTCATACGTGGCGCCGATCACTTCTGGTGGGGTCAGGAGAAGGACGCTGCCGCCGAGTTGGTCGATTTCTTCCGCGGCTACGCTGCCGAGACGCCGGCTGGGGGCGCTACTCGTGGCGGAGCGCCTCGATGGGGTTGAGCCGCGAAGCGTTGAATGCGGGGTAGATGCCGAAGAAGAGGCCGATGGCGGCGGAAACCCCGAAAGCGACGATTACGGAGAACGGCGTTACGGCGGTGTAGAGGCTGCGACCAAACACGTGCTGTCCATTGGCCAGGTGCGCTGCCATGACGCCGAGAAAGATCCCCGTCAACCCCCCGAGCATGGTGACCGTCAGCGCCTCCACCATGAACTGAAGGAGGATATCCATCCGCTTGGCGCCCAGCGCCTTGCGGATGCCGATCTCCCGTGTCCGCTCGGTCACCGAGACGAGCATGATGTTCATGATGCCGATGCCGCCGACTATCAGCGATATGCCGGCAATGCTGCCAAGGAGGACGGTCAGGGTTTGGGATACCTCTGAAGCAGTAGAGACGAGGTCCTCCTGAGAGCTGATCGTGAAATCGTTCTTCGTCACGCCGTGACGCTCCCGCAAGAGGGCGGAAATCTCATCTTTCGCCTGAGCGAACTTGCTCGAGTCGGTTACCTTTACCGTGATCTGATGGACGTTGGAGAGCCCCTTAGGATTGCGAATGTACGGTATGCGCGCCTGCATCGTCGGCAGGGGGATGAGCATCAGATCGTCCTCGTTGCCGGTGGCCGTCGCGCCCTTGGGCGCCATTACGCCCACGACGAGAAAGTTGAAGCTGTAATAGATGCGAAAAGCCCCCACCGTCACGCGGACGCTCCTGCCGATTGGATCAACATCACCGAACAGCCTCTGAGCAAGGTTGGGCCCAAGGACCGCGACCAGCCCCTTGCGCGTCACGTCATCGTCGCTTATGAACCTGCCGGTGGCAACGTAGTGATCACGCGTTATCTGATAGCCGGGCGTCACCCCCGTGATGTCGGTGGAGACGCTCTTCCCGTTAGCAGTGACCGGCGCCGTGAAGAATACCTGCCCCGTTGCGCTCTGCACGTACGGAAAGCGGACCGGGTCGTTGATCGCGTCGACATCGGTGCTTACCATCGTCTGAACCGTGTCGCCGAGCGGATTGTTGGTCGGGTTGTCATCGGGCGCCCCCGGGCGAATGAAGAGCAGATTGCTCCCCAGCCCCTGAATCCGGTCGGTGATTCCCTTTTGCGCCCCCTGACCGGCAGCCATGAGGGCGATAACCGCGCCCACGCCGATGACGATCCCCAACATGGTAAGAGACGACCGCATCTTGTTGGCGGCCAAGGCGCGGAGAGCGATGGGAATAGTATCGAAGATGTTCATAACGGAAAAGCCTTGGGCCTCAAGGTGGACTGGCGCCGGCGGGGACGGCAGGCGGGGCGGCCGAAGGCGAGTTCGCGGTATCGCTGACAACCTGGCCGTCGCGCAGCTTGACGATCCGGTGCGTGTGGTGCGCGACCTCCATATCGTGAGTCACGAAGACAACCGTTATGCCCAACTCGTGGTTCAGCCTCTCGAAGATGCGCATGATCTCAATGCTCGTCGCGCTGTCCAGCGCCCCAGTCGGCTCGTCCGCCAGAATGAGCGACGGCCTGCCGACGATAGCACGCGCAATGGCGACGCGCTGCTGCTCGCCGCCGGATAACTGCGTCGGCCGGTGGTGGATGCGACTGCCCAGCCCCACGTCGATCAAAGCCTGCCGGGCGAGCTTCGCCCGGTTGCGCACGCCCCTATATACAAGCGGCACCTCTACCTGCTCCAAGGCCTTCAGGCGGGGCAGCAGGTTGAAGCTCTGGAAGACAAAGCCTATGCGCCGGTTCCTTATTGTGGCGAGGGCGTTGTCGCTGAGGGTACTTACCTCGATGCCATCCAAGTTGTACCCGCCGGAGGTGGGCACGTCCAGGCAGCCGACGATGTTCATGAGGGTCGACTTGCCGGAGCCCGACGGCCCAATTATGGCGACAAACTCGCCATCCTCGATCTCCAGGCCGAGAGAGCGCAGGGCATAGATCGGCACGTCGCCGGTCCGGTACACCTTGTTGATGTCTACGAGCCTGATCACCGTTGACTCTCGGCTACTGGATGTGGCCCGGAATATCCTGCGTATCGCTCGCCGGCGTCGGGGTGGCGAGCGTACGCAACCCTATCTTGTCTCCCACGCTCAGACCGCTGACGACTTCAACGTTGTCCCCATCGCTCAGACCGGTCTGGACGGGACGCATCGCGACCTTGCCATCGGCATCCATGACCGCGACCACGTTGGCGCCGGCGCTGCTGCGGATCGCCGCGCTAGGAACCGCTACCACGTTTGGCTTCTCCTGCGTGACGATGGTGGCCGTACCGCTCATCCCCGGCGAGGGCCTCGGCTGAGAAGCGTCGCTCATGTCGCCCGTTATCGTGCACCTTACCGTGTAGATGATTATTCCCTGCTCCGTGGCCGGCGAAAGGCCGACTGCGTACACCTGGATCGGGAACAACTGGCCCGGGAGAGCATCGAACAGTACGCTCCCTGTCTCGCCGGACCGTATGGAGGGAAGCTCCGTCTCACCGACGTTCAGCTCAAGGACGAGCGTTCCCGGGACGAGGACGGTGACGGCCGGCACGGCGGGGGAGACGATCTGGCCCATCTTGATTGGAAGCAAGGAAACGACGCCGTCGAAGGGTGAGGTGAGTGTCGCGTCCTTCAGGGCTATGTTGGCCTGCT
>JBEKDP010000160.1:0-4717 GCA_050014295.1 Dehalococcoidia bacterium
ACGTCGCCACCACCGCCTACATCCAGCGCAACGCGGCGAACGAGGAGGCGCTGCGCCGGGTGCGGGTGCGGCTGCGCGACCGCTACCGGGTAGCGACGACCGTCGGCTTCGGCCCGCGCTATCTCCATTCGACGGGGCAGTTCCACAAGGGCGGCCCCAACAGCGGCGTGTTCATCCAGGTCGTGGCGGACGACGCGACCGACGTCGCCATACCGGGAAAGCCGTATACGTTCGGCGTGCTGAAGGCGGCGCAGGCGCTGGGCGACCTGGAGTCGCTCCGCGCGCATGGCCGGCGAGCGGGCCGGGTGAAGCTGGAAACGCTGCTAGACTGGGGGCATTGACATGCAGATCGGGCTTGTCGGTCTGGGACGGATGGGCGCGAATATGGTGGAGCGACTGCGTCGCGGCGGGCATGACGTCGTCGGGTACGACCGGAAGGCGGGGATATCCGACGTCGCTTCCCTGCCGGAACTCGTCGCCAGACTGGCACCGCCGCGGGCCGTGTGGTTGATGGTGCCCGCTGGCCAGCCGACAGGACAGACCATCGCTGAGCTGGCCCGCCTTCTCGCCGCGGGTGACCTGATCGTCGACGGGGGGAACTCGAACTTCCGCGACAGCATGGCGCGCGGGGCGGAGTTGGAGAAGCAGGGAGTGCTCTTCGTCGATGCCGGCACGTCGGGCGGCGTCTGGGGCTTGGAGAACGGCTACTGCCTGATGTTGGGCGGCAGCGAGAAGGCGTTTCGCCGCATCGAGCCGGCGCTGAAGACGCTCGCGCCGAAGGACGGCTACGCTCACGTCGGGCCGTGCGGCGCAGGGCATTTCGTCAAGATGGTGCACAACGGCATCGAATACGCGATGCTCGAGGCGTACGGCGAAGGTTTCGACATTCTCCAGGCCGGGCCCTTCGAGGTGGACCTCCACCAGCTTGCGCAGCTCTGGAACCAGGGCAGCGTCGTGCGCTCCTGGCTGCTGGAGCTGGCGGAGCGGGCCTTCGCGGACGACCCCAAGCTTTCCAAGATCCGCGGCTACGTGGACGACTCCGGCGAGGGCCGCTGGACGGTGCTGGAGGCGATCAACGAGAACGTGCCTTCGCCCGCCATCGCCCTCAGCCTCTTCGCCCGCTTCTCGTCGCGCCGGGACGACTCCTTCGCCATGAAGGTGATCGCCGCTTTGCGCAACGAGTTCGGCGGGCACCAGGTGAAGGCTGAATGAGACTGCAGACACCCGCCGCCCAGGACATCGTCATCATCGGCGCTTCCGGCGACCTTTCGCGTCGAAAGCTCCTGCCCGCTCTCTACAATCTGGCGGCCGCCGGCCTCCTGCCGGCGCGAGGCGAGATCGTTGGCTTTGCGCGCACCGACCTGGGCGAGGCGGGCTTTCGGGAGTTCGCCCGCAAGGCGGTGGAGGAGTTCTCGCGCACTGGCCTCGACGAGGAGGCATGGAAGGAGCTACGGCCGCGACTGTCCTACATCCGCACGGAGGAAGGGGCGTACGCGCGGCTCAAAGATCGCCTCCGCCAAGAGCAGCGCGTTGTCTACCTGGCGGTGCCGCCGTCGACAGTGGCGGGCACAGTCCAAGCCCTCCATGAGGCCGGCCTCGTCTCCGCCACTCGCCTGGTGGTCGAGAAGCCGTTCGGACATGACCTGGCCTCCGCGCGCGAGCTGAACCGGGAGATCCACCAGGTCTTCCACGAGACGCAGGTGTTCCGCATCGACCACTATCTGGGAAAAGAGACGGTGCAGAACATCCTCGTTTTCCGGTTCGGGAACTCGGTCTTCGAACGGGTGTGGAATCGGGACGCGATCGACAACGTCCAGATGACGGTCGCCGAGTCCGTGGGCGTCGAAGGCCGCGGCGCCTACTTCGAAGAGACGGGCATCCTGCGCGACATCGTTCAGAACCACGTGCTGCAGACGCTGAGCCTGCTGACGATGGAGCCACCGTCGAACCTGGCGGCGGAGTCGATCCGGGACGAGAAGATCAAGGTGCTGCGGGCAATGCGGCCTTTCGAGCCGACGAGAACCGTACGCGGCCAGTACACCGCCGGCCAAATCGACGGAGCGGCGGTGCCCGCCTATAGGGAAGAGAAAGGCGTGTCGCCGGACTCGACGACGGAGACGTTCTTCGCGACCCAACTGGAGATCGATTCCTGGCGTTGGGCCGGGGTGCCCTTCTTCGTGCGCGCAGGCAAGCGATTGCCGCGGCGGGCAACCGAGATCACCGTCGAGTTCCGGCAGCCGCCGCTCTGCTTCTTCGAAGGCACGGACGTTCAGCAGCTTCCGCCCGACCATCTGGTGCTACGGATACAGCCGGACGAGGGGATCCGCTTCGCTTTCCTGGCCAAGCGCCCGGGGCCGGAGATGAGCGTGAAGCCGGTGAGCATGGATTTCGCCTACGAGGGCTCATTCATGACCAAACCGGCTGAGGCGTATGAGCGGCTGCTGCACGACGTAATGGTCGGCGACCACACGCTGTTCATGCGCGAGGACGCGGCGGAGCGGGCATGGACGGTGGTGCAGCCAGCGCTGGAGAACCCGGCGCCGCTTTGTACCTACCCGGCCGGCAGTTGGGGGCCGGCGGAAGCGGATGATCTGATCGCTCCGCACGCCTGGCACCTACACTGAACCCGGCGGGAGGAAATCCTCAGAGACCGGTCATCGTTAGGCGCAGCCGCTACTCGTGGAGGAGCAGCGTGTCCTTGAACGCGAACAGCGCCAGCCAGGCATTGCGGTCATCGACACGCAGCTTCGCGACGACCAGACGCCCGTCGCTGGAGACGTCGGCACCATGGATGAAATCGCTGAATGGCTGCTCTCTAAGCCAGCTCACGCCGTCCTTGATCCGCTCGCTCAGCCGCTGCGCGTTCTCGCTGGCGGTCTCTTCGTCGGCGGTCAGCAGGATGAGGAGCGTGTACGGCCCGTCGGCGTCGACGCCGGCGCCGGTGGCGAACGCCTGATAGGGAAGTAGCGTCGCCTGACTTCCCAGGTTCGCCTCGATGGCGGCCAGCTCCTCCTCGCTCGCGTCCGGCCCTGCCAGCGCCTTTGCCAGCTCCGGCACCGAGTAGGAAGCGACATCGTCTGAGAAGAGGGCAGTGTATGTGTTGAACTTGTCGATCTCCTGGGCGAGAAGCCGGAACTCCTCGACATCAGCCAACGAGGCGCCCACGCCAAGCCCGGCATCGATCATGGACGCGACGCCGTTCTCTGCTCCCGACCAGTAGAGGTACTCGCCCGTTGAGGCAAGCTGATGGCCCGGACCCAGAGATTTCGCCGTCCCGGCGCTGCCGGCATCGGAGCCGGCGTCCCACTGGTAGTAGTCGACCCCGCTGTGCGACAGCGTCGCCAGCAGGCCGGCGGACGCGGGATCAGCGCGCACGGCCTGGTCAATCGCCAGCGGGTCAAAGCGGCCGCGCAGCACTTGGTAGGAATTGCCGCCGTCACCCCAGCCTGTGGACGCGTCCTGGTCGATGTCGGCGATGGTGAATCCGAGTTGCGCGCGCGTCTCATCCAGGAGAGGCGGGAACTCAGTGATACCCATTATCTGGGCAGGCGCCGTCCCTGAGGCCATTCCTTTTGCATCGAAGAGCAGCCGACGGTAGTAGTCGAACAGCGCACTTTCGCCGCCGTTCGGGTCGGGAAGAGGAACGCCGAGAGCTACTCTGAAGCGGGCGTAGTCGTTCATTATCGTGACGGCGCGCGCCTCGCTCGTGTCGGGCACCTGGCGGAGGAGATCGAGCCAGTGCGAAGCCGGCCATGCCTGCGGCTGCGCATCGCTGGGCGCGGTGGGGGCGGAGACAGCCCTGGGCTGCTCGCCGGCGATGGCGGCGAGCTGGGGTCCGAGCCAGCGGGCGACGAAGTCTCCGCCGGCGGCGGTGAAGTGCACGCCGTCGTTGCGTATTTGCACGCCGTCGATGGAGCTTGTGTATTTGCCTCCGGGGCTCACCAGCCCGTTCAGGTCGAGAACCGTGACGCGATCCGGTCGTTGCTGGGCAATCTGAGCGTAGAGGGCGTTGAGCCGGTCAACCCAGCGGCTGTCGAAGCGATCCGTCCCCACGTCGACAGCAAGATCGGGTTGTTGGAAGTACGGCGTGGTCAGCAAGATCACCTTCGCTCCGCCGGAAGAGAGCACGTCGACGGCGGCGCCGAGCTCGCTCAGAACGTAGGCGTCTGCCTCCGGGGTGCCGAACTGCAGCAGGCGACCGTCAATCTTCAGGTCATAGGTATCCCAGGCTCCGACAAGCATCACGACGACATCAGGCTGGAAGGCATCGACGTATGATCGCCAGCGGTCCGCCCAGTCCCTGCATGATTGCCGCTGGGGGGTCCACTTGCCCCCCACGAGCTGCTCGTCGGCGCGCACGAAGCCGCAGCCGAGCATCCCTTGGTCCCAGACCGAGAGGTTCCACTGCGACTCCAGCCGCTGGAGCCCTAGTATCATGGTGAAAGCGACGGAGTCGCCAACCGCAAGGACGCGCGTAGGCGCCGCCGCTCCCGACGCGCCGGACTCGGGCATGGCGGCGCTCGACGACATCGCTCCGGAGGACAGCACCGACGAAGCTAGGTTCGGCCCAACACCCCGCGTCACAACGACGAGGCCGACGGCGAGAGTTGCGGCTCCCACCGGCGCCAGTGTCCACGATGCCCGCCAGCGCCGGAAGGCACCCCGCCGAAACGGCATCTCCAGCAGGTGATAGGACGCCGTCGCCAGGGATAGCGTC
>JBEKDP010000161.1:0-4708 GCA_050014295.1 Dehalococcoidia bacterium
TGTTCAGCAGCCCCTGGCCGTTGGTGTCGCCCGGCGCCTTGTCGCCGACGAACAGATAAAGCGGCATCCCCTTGTACTGGACTTGGATCGATCCGTCCGTGCGAGTGAATGTTCCCAACTGGCCTGACAGACCCGACGGCGCAACCGGAGTCCCGCCGGTTGTGGCCAGCGGGGGCCAGTTAGGCGCAATGCTCGCCGGTACGGAGCTCTGGCCGCTGTTTGGCACGTCGTCCGCGTAGGTGTAGAGGGTCATCCCGTTGACGTCGGTGAGGATGCTGCCGAGCGACGCCGACTGGGCGATCTTCACGGCGGGTGTGCCGGGGCTCGGCGTTGAGGCGCCGGCCGTCGCTGCTGTCGCTGGCGCTTTTGTGGAAGTCGCCGCTGCCGCCGCTGTCGAAGCCGCCTTCGTCGACGTCGCCCCAGCGGGCTTGGTAGCGGCAGCCGCATTCTTCGCCGCCGCCGTGGCTGTCTTGTCGGCGCTGCTCGTTCCGCCACAGCCTGTCGCCAGGAGTGCCGCCATGAGCACACCGATAAGGCCAGCTACAAGGTATCCGCGTGTCCGTCGCGAGGTTCGAATCATGGGTCCCTCCTTTGTCGTCACCGGCGCTTTACGCCGGAGCTCGACACAACTAACGTCCCGACTCTAACGTGAAAACTCCGTTTCTCTATTAATACCGAAGGCGCGTGTGGCCTATGTGATCTTCTTTTCATTCCTGTGAAGAAACGATGAAGACTCAGCCCCGCCGGCGGCTACGGACAGAGCGATGCGTAACAATCACCAATCTAGAGGGATGGCCTACGGCCCGCGCCACCAGTCGAAGACGGAATCCCACCTGACGCTTCCGTAGTAGTCCAAGTAGGCGCTCGGGTCCGCGATACCCTGCGCTCGCGACGCCATCGCCTCCACGATGCGGCGCGGCTCACCACCCGCGGAGGGCACGAGCCACAGCGACGCCCTTCCCCCTTCGTCCACGCGCGCAAATAGAATCTGCGCGCCGTCAAGCGACCAGAGCGGATGTTCATCGCGGTAAGCGGGGTCGTCGGTCAACTGCCGCTTGTCGCTGCCGTTGCTGTCCATAACCCATATCCGGCGGTCGCGCAGTAGCGGCGGGAAGCCACCCGACGAGCCCATGTCCGGCCCGCTGTCCGGCTGCGACACGAAGGCGATGTGCTTTCCGTCCGCCGACCAGCTCGGCTCGGTGGACGCCGTCTCCAGCCCCGTCAGCTCGCTCACGTATCCCGTGGCCACGTCTACCAAAGCGACGCGCTTTCCCGACCAGCTTTCGCGACCGCCCCCGTCAGTCATCGCTATCGCGTCTCCGCTCGGCGCCGCGGACCACATCTCGGGCCAGATCAGGCCGCGAAGCAGCCCCCGCGGCTGCCCGCCGGAAGCTCGAATCGATTGCAGCAGCAGGCCATCGGCCGCGAATGATGCCGAAAACTGCATTCCGCGCCAGAACAGCACATAGTCCCCGTCGGCGGACCAGCCGGCCAGCTCTATGCCGCCGATGGACTGATAGAGGTCTGTGTTGGCTCCGCCGCCGTCGACGGATATCGCCAGCAGCTTTGCGTAGCGGCCAAAGGGAGTCTCCGTGCCCTTTATCTCCTCCACATAGGCAAGCGAGTTGCCGTCGGGGCTCCAGCTCAACCCTCTCGGCGTCCCGACCAGGGTCGGCAACTCGCGCCTGCTGGAGCCGTCCGCGTCCTCGACCACGATGGCGCCCAGCTCACCCGCGTAAGCCAGGCGGTCACTCCACGGCGACCAGGCCGCCGGGCCTTCTCCCAAAGCCCGCTGACCAGAGCCATCAGCGCGCATCAGCCAGTAGGTCTGTGCTCTCTGGAAGATCAGCCACTGCCCGGAGGGCGACCAACGCGGCGATGAGTCGGTGCCGTCGTTGGTCAGATGCTGGGGCGCGCCGTCGGGCAATGCGATCGAGTAGATGTCGCCGTCCAGCGTGTACGCCACCTTGCCCAGGTCGGCCGACGCTTTCACCGCCCCTTCCGGCTCGACGGCCCGAGCGGGCGCGGTGCTGGCGCCGCCACACGAAGAAGCTGGCACAAGCAGGACTGTTGCCGCCAAGAGCAGGAACGCCCCACGCAATACCCGAGCCACTCTTTCACCTCCTCAGGCCGCTGAAGGCGTCCCAATACCGCCGGGCGCTTCCTTCGATACACTCAGCCTACCGCCGCCCGAGATCAGTTGCTTGACGCTTTGCCGACGCTTTCCGTTCGCCTTCCTTACGAAAGGCCTTCTCTGCGGCGGGAGAAGCTGCAACCTTGGGTAATCGGCACGGCCTGAAAACGGAAAGAAGGAAACGGGAAGCGGCTGGCCGACCTGCGCGCCGTCAGCTTCTACAACTGGACGCCTGTGCGGACTCCAACCCCGGGTGCCAGGCGGATGCTCCGGATCTTGGCTGGATGGGAATGAGGTTTTGCTACCCCACGCTCCCCTAAGCGGCGCTGTTCCCAGAGACCGCAGTCTCCGAGACCCGCTGAGAAAGGTGGCGGAGACCCTCAGCCAGCTCTTCCACACTATAGGGACCCTGTCGACGATGCCGCAGTAGGGCCTCGATGTTCACCCAGTAGCGGTTGCGCCGGCCCTCTTTCTCGCGAGCGATGATGTCATCCTCTTCCAGGGCCCGTAGGATAGAGACGGCGTGCCTCTCCGTGATGCCGGCGGCCCCGGCGATGTCCCGTAGCGTTGAGCGCGGGTGGTCGAGGACGTGGATGAGGACAAGGGCGTGATTGGTAAGAAAATCCCAATGAGCCATCTTTTTCTCCTCCAAAGGGCTTGACAAGGCCGACAAGAGAAGTAGAATACAGGCGCAGGATAACAAGCTTTAGATTTCAAGTGATGAATAGCCTGCACACCGTAGCTGGTCTTTATTATCGAGAACCATTGTTCACCTATGATGCCCCTAAGTCAAGATGTTAAGGGCATCAACAAGCAGGAAATTGGAGTAGGAGTTAGGAGAACCAGAACGCCGTGGATAGGAGATCTCTAAGGCCTTCCAATCAGGAGGATTCGGAGCCCGTCGCCGCAACTGGGGATATGAGTCACCAGTCAAGGCAGGACGGCGCGGGCGTCAGTCGTGACCGGGCCTGCGGAGAGCGGCGGTGGGCGATCGGAGAACGGGGCTCGGGGGTGCCCCGCCGGGCGGCTGGCCAGGGTCGCCTTCTCCCGCCCCGCGGGCCCGGCCGATTGGGCAGCGCTGGGGCTCCCTAGCATATCACCTGTCGAGTACCAGGCATCGATGCGCTGAGGCATTTTGACCGGCTGCGCGTCACGCGGATTGCGATTCACCCCTTTTTCGAAGCGAGTCCAACTCGTGCATTAGGGCGAGGGCTGGGTGCCTGTAGAGCATGCGCGGGCCGGAGTAGCGCATAACTCCCCTTATCTGGTCCTTCATATTGTGCTTGTAGCAGTGGACCGGGCACCTGGCGCAAGTGGGCTTCCGAGCGCCGAAGGGACAGCGGTCCAGGCGGGCGAAGGCGTAGTCGCGAAGCTTCTGGCACTCCTCGCAGAGGTCGCCTTTCGTGGAATGGTTGGCTGCGCAGTGAAGCGCGATCATCGCTTCCACCGTGCGCTTTTCACGCTCGATCCGTTTCATGGTCTCGATTCAATTATCGCACTTCGCCGGCTGCGTCGGAAACTTCACGGTTGGATCAGCGGCGACTTAGGGGTTGCGGGCATCACGACCACCGTCCGGCAGCAGACCCAACCGGACCGCTTGGGCGGCGGCCTCTGAGCGGCGGGACAGCCCCAGCTTGTCGAGGATGCGGATGACGTGGTTGCGGGCGGTGAAAGGGCTGACCACGAGCTTCACGGCGATCTCTTTGTTGGTGTAACCCTGCGCTACTAGCAACAGAACCTCGCGCTCTCGCCCTGACAGGCCGAATTCCGGCGGCGACGGCGCATTACTAAGCTCCGCCAGTCGGCTGATTACGTCGCGCGTGACGCCGGGGTCGAGCAGCGACTCCCCACGACCGGCGGCGCGGATCGCCTCGACGAGCGACGCGTGGCCCACGTTCTTTGTCAGGAAGCCCGTGGCCCCGGCCATGATGGACGACAGCACGGCCTCCCGCTGCCCGTAAGACGTGAACATGATCACCTGGGTCTCCGGCAGCTCGTCGCGGATACGCCGGCAGGCGTCGATTCCGCTGGCATCATCGTCGCCGCCCATGCGGATGTCCATCAGCACGACGTCGGGCCGCAGCGCCGCCGCCTTCGCGACCGCGTCATCGCCGCTGCCCGCTTCTCCCGCCACGTCGAGCCCTTCCTCGTCAGCTAGCACCGCCTGCAA
Organism: Dehalococcoidia bacterium; assembly: GCA_050014295.1. Classification (GTDB taxonomy): domain Bacteria; phylum Chloroflexota; class Dehalococcoidia; order DSTF01; family JALHUB01; genus JBEKDP01. The sequence continues at coordinate 4,305 of JBEKDP010000161.1, forward strand.
CCCCTTGCGCACGATCGCGTGGTCATCGACGATGAGCACGCGTATCGACCTCGGCTCCTCGTTCATCTCCGTGCCCTAGCCTTCCGCCGGCAACGTCACGCGTATCGTCGTGCCCTGCGCCGGCGCGCTCGATACGCGCACGTCGCCGCCTAGTTCCTGCGCCCGTTGATGGATGTTGCGGAGGCCGCGTCCGGTGGACTCGACGGCCTCGCCCGCCGCAAAGCCGCGCCCATCGTCGCGGAACTCCAGCGAGACTGATCCCTTGTCAAAGACGAGCCATGCCTCGATCTTGGTCGCGTCGGCGTGCCGGTAGATGTTCGCCAGCGCCTCCTGGGCGATCCGGTAGAGGGAGCTGCCGACAGCAAGCGAGACCTTGCGTTCCTCTCCCTCCAAACTCAGCTCGA
>JBEKDP010000162.1:0-4704 GCA_050014295.1 Dehalococcoidia bacterium
GGGCGCGCCGAGTATGTAGCCGTCAGCGACGAGGACGCTGTGGCGGGTTTCCGGCTCCTCAGCGAAACGGAGGGCATCATTCCCGCGCTGGAGTCCGCTCACGCCGTCGCCCACGCTGCGACGCTGGCTTCCGAGCTGTCTGCGGACGCGATCATGATCGTCTGCGTCTCCGGTCGCGGCGATAAGGACATGGAGACCGTAGCGCAGGCACTTGGCATCGAGCTGGCACCGGTCGCGTCCAGCGACTCCTGATCGCGAATCCCGTCCTGCGAGCATTCTTTCGAGGCCTGTCGGGACGAGTGCGCTGGCGTCGCCGATCCTCCCATTCCAGTTTCTCGCTCGACGATCCACCTCGGTCAACTCCGTGAGTAGTGACGCCAGCGTCAGAATCAGTCTTACGGCCTATTCAGCCCAAGTCCCTATCTACCGACCAATACACTGAGCGCTACTCACGGGCGGGAGAGCCCATGGGTAGCTGGTTGATGCTTGTGTGAAGGCGCCGTAGATGGGCACCACCGTGACACAACCTCTGCCTTCGGACGCTTCGCAGGGACAGGTCGACGGGGCGCCGCCGGAGGCTGCAACCGCAGCGCGTCCCAAGAGGCTCGGCGAAATGCTCGTCGACGCTGGCCTGCTCACGGTCGAGCAGGTCGGCAGCCTCATTGAGGAGGCGAGGATGGAGAACGTCCGGCTGGGCGAGCTCCTCGTGACCAAGGGACTCGTCACCCAGCAGGACATCGCGATGGTGTTGAGCCTCCAGCTCAACGTACCCCTTATCGATCTCAAGCGCGATCGCGTTAACCCACAGGCGCTCCCGTACGTTCCCGAAGACTACGCGCGCCGCTATACCCTGGTGCCCCTGGATGTCACCGCCGACTCCATCGTCGTTGTTATGGCCGATCCGGCAGACATTCAGGTGATTGAGGACCTGAAGGCGCGCTCACGCCGGCTTATCGTGCCCGCAGTGGCTACTCCCGACGACATCAGGGAGGCGATCAACCTCAACTACCGCGTCAGCGGCGAGATCGAGGAGCAGATTGGGCAGGTCGCGCCGGTGGAGACTGAGGCGGCGGACCTGCGCCTTTCGCCGGACGTCGTCGCCGAGACGCCCATCGTCCGCACGGTGGACCTCCTCATCGCGCAGGCCGTGCGAGACCGTGCCTCTGATATCCACCTTGAGCCCCAGAGCGATCACCTTCGCGTCCGCTACCGCATCGACGGCATTCTGCACGACATGCTTTCCTTGCCGTTGAGCGCGCACGGTGCCGTCACCTCGCGGATAAAGGTACTGGCCGGCATGAACATCGCTGAGCGGAGGCGGCCGCAGGACGGTCAGTTCACCGCCGGCGTCGATGCAAAGCAGGTCGACCTCCGTGTCGCAAGCTCCGACTCCGCGCACGGCGAGATGCTCGTGCTGCGCGTGCTTGATAAGTCTCTCTCCCTCTTTGATCTTGGCGAAGTTGGGTTCCTACCGGACGTGTTGGATAAGTACCGCCACATGCTGAAAGCGCCGCTGGGGATGCTGCTGGTCGCTGGCCCGACTGGATCGGGTAAGACGACGACTCTGTACGCATCGGTCAACCAGCTCGACCGCAACGAGCGGAACATCGTCACCATTGAAGATCCCATCGAGTACCAGTTCCCGGGTATCAACCAGATTCAGGTGAACCAGCAGGCGAACATTACATTCGCCACCGGGCTGCGGTCGATAATGCGTCTCGACCCCGACGTCATCCTGGTGGGAGAGGTGCGCGATATAGATACAGCCAAGATGGCGACCCAAGCCGCTCTCACCGGCCACCTCGTGCTCTCTTCTATCCATGCCAACGACGCCGTGGGCGCCCTCTTCCGCCTGATCGACCTCGACGTCGAGCCGTTTCTCATTACTTCGGCGTTGGTGGGGGTCGTATCGCAGCGCATGGTGCGCAAGCTCTGCCCCCACTGCCTGATACAGACGGAGCCGGCGGCGGATGAGGCGGCTGCCTACCTTGATGAGCTCGGCGAAACGCTAGGGAGCGTCCAACGCGGCGGCGGCTGCAACTTCTGCGCCAACACCGGCTACTGGGGCAGGACGGGCGTCTTCGAGGTGCTTCTCCTCGATGAAGACATCAGACGCCTGCTCCTAAAGGGCGCCGGCACCACTGAGATCAGGATGGAGGCGCTTCAGAAGGGGATGGTGACGATGCGCCGCGACGGCATGATCAAGGTGCGTGAGGGAATCACCTCGCCTCACGAGGTCATGCGAAACATCTACTCGATATCCTAGGAGGCGGGATTGATCTACAAGTACGTCGCCTACGCGCCGACAGGCGAACAGGTCGCCGGCTCCGTCGATGCGGTGAGCGAAGAGGTCGCCGAGCGAACGCTGTGGGACTGGCAGTACAAAGTCGTCCTCCTGCAGCCGGTCAGACAGCGGCCCCGTCTTGACCAGCTCATACCGAGCCTCTTCGGCGTTAAGCCGCGCGAGGTGATCACCTTCAGCCGGCAGCTAGCGACGCTGGTAGAATCGGGAATCGCGCTGATGCCTGCCATCGAGCTGTTGCAGGAGCAGAGCGGCGGCGTTTTGGCGCGCGTGCTGGGCGAGGTCACCCGCGAGATCAAGAACGGCTCCCCATTCTCCTCCGCGATAGCGCAACACCCCGAGGTCTTTCCCCCCATCTACGGCCGCCTGATGGAGGTCGGTGAGCGGACAGGAAACCTGGAAGCGGTGCTGCGCCAGGTTGCGACTCATATCGAGAAGGAGCAGGCGATCGTGAAGCGCGTGCGCGGAGCGATGGCCTACCCGGCCTTCATGGTGATCTTAGCCATCGTCGTGATCAGCATTCTAGTCACCACGGCGCTGCCGCCCTTGATCAGCCTGTTCTCCGAGTTCAACGCTCAGCTTCCCCTGCCGACAAGGGTGCTGTTGGGCGTCAGCAGCTTCGCTGTGGCCTATAAGATACATATCCTGGTCGCAGCAATCGCCGTCGCGGTTGCCGTGACCTGGTATCTCAGGCAGCCCGCCGGACGCCGTCAGCTCGACCTCGTGCTGGCGCGCTCGCCGGTCATCGGCCCGATAAACGTGCAGGCCAACGTATCGCGTTTCAGCCGCACCATCGCCATGCTCCTGCGTGCCGGGCTTCCCCTCTCCAACATAATGGAGCTCGTCCTCCAGACGACGCAGAACCAGACCATCCGCGAAGAGCTGGTAGGCGTCAGGGACGAGCTGATGCGCGGCGAGGGCCTCGCCAAGCCGATGGCGGCGTCCAAGCTCTTCCCATCGATGCTTTCGCAAATGATCGCCGTCGGAGAGGAGACGGGCGCCCTGGACACGAACCTGGAGACGCTCGCCGACTTCTATGCGCAGGAGGTTGACGAGAAGGTCGGCGCTCTCACGGCGATGATCCAACCGGCGATGACGCTCGTCATCGGCCTGGGTGTGGCGTTCATCGCCGTGTCAATCATCATGCCCATGTACAGCATTATGGGGCACATCAAGTGACGACGCGTGGAAGGAGTGGATTTTACATAACGGCGGAACGCCCCTTGGCAGAGAGGCTATCCTCTGAGAGAGGCGTTGGCCTGGTGGAAACGCTGATCGCCGTCGCCATCCTCGGGCTGACGCTGACCGTGCTCCTGGCGGCTCTCTCCACGGGAAGCATGGCCGTTTCGCGGGCCGACGAGCGGGCGGTGGCGGAGAACCTCGCGCGCTCGCAGCTCGAGTACACAAAAAGCCAGGCGTATGTTCTGTTGCCGGCCGTATACGCGACGGTGACGCCGCCGGCCGGCTACGCCGTGGCAGTCGACGCAACAGCGGTTCCGGGCGCCGATACCGCCATCGAGAAGATAACGGTCAGCGTAAGCCGCGACGGCCGCAGCCTGCTCTCAGTGGAGGACTTCAAGGTTAACCGATGAAAGCGCGTTCGGGCGAAGCGGGATTCGGGCTTGTGGAGCTTCTAGTGGCGCTTGCAATAGGGGGAATGGTCATGGGCCTGATCGGCACGACGCTGTTCCAGTTCATGCGCGCGACCGGCCAGGGCAGCGACAGGCTATCCGTCGTCCACGACCAGCGCGACGCCCTTAACTGGCTTAACCACGACGCTCAGATGGCCGTCTCGTCGCTCGCCACAGTATCGCCTAACAGCGTGACCCTCAACTGGGCAGACCTCAGCAGCGGCGATTCCTATCGGAGCCAGTACGCTCAGGTGGGCAGCGAGCTCGTCCGGACCATCACTGTGAACGGGCAGACCTCCGCTCGTCCCGTCGCTCGCAGCTTGGCGCCCTCCGGCTTCAGCGTTACGAAGAACGGAGACGTACTTACCATAACTATGGATAGCAGCCAGAACGGCGCGGAGGAGAAGCTCACCGAGACGGTATTGATGCGCCCTCCCAGCGGGACGATGACCCCGTTCCCCACGCTGGTACCGACCGCCACCTTCACTCCCACGCCGACACCCACCAATACGCCAGCGCCGACGGCGACAAATACGCCTACGGCGACGCCCACCTGCGCCGCCCCATCGCTCGTCCACAAGTACGCCACCGTTGCGGGCGACGGAACCAACGGCTTCACCAGCGTCACGGCCACGTTCACCACCGCGCCCACGGCGGGCAACCTGCTGATCGCCGTCTTCGGTGAGAGCGGCAGCAACAACATCAACACGCCGAGCGGCTGGCAGGTCGCCGTCGTGTATCAGAACACCTCGCCGGGCGGCGCAATCTTCT
>JBEKDP010000163.1:0-4685 GCA_050014295.1 Dehalococcoidia bacterium
GTGATAGTTTATGCCCGCGAAACTTGCTCTGTCAACCGCCCTTCTCTCCCTGCCCGCTTTCGCTGAAGGTGGGTCGATGCTATCCTTCGTTGCATCTCTGCCCCGGTTCATGATGGTCGCCGCGAGCGTCCAAGTGGAAAGCAGCGACACGGAGCAGCGACTTCAGTAGCGACATTCGCGGTCGCGACCGTAGGAGGTCCTCAAGTGAAGGCAGCTGTCCTGTACGAACAGAAGAAGCCGCTGGTAGTGGACGACATCCAGATCGAGGATCCGCAGGCACACGAGGTGCTGGTAAAGATGGCCGCCGCGGGCGTCTGTCGCAGCGATCTCCACTTCATCGAGGGCCTGTGGCCCGCCCCTATTCCGATGGTCATGGGGCACGAGGGTGCCGGCGTCGTCGAGAAGGTTGGCGAGCACGTCAAGTTCGTACAGCCAGGCGACCACGTGATCTTCTCGTGGGTGCCCTCCTGCGGTGTCTGCCGCTATTGCACGCAAGGGCGGCCTTACCTCTGCGTCGCCGGCCCTTCCTCGAAGATGATGGACGGGACGACTCGCTTCAGGAAGGGCGAGCAGGCGCTTTTCCACCAGACGGCCGTCTCCTGCTTCTCAGAGTACACCGTCACGCATGAGACCGCCCTGGTGAAGATCAGAGACGACATGCCGCTGGACAGAGCCGCGCTCATCGGCTGCAGCGTCATGACGGGCGTGGGCGCCGTCACGAACACGGCGAAGGTGGAGATGGGCAGCAGCGTCGCCGTATTCGGGTGCGGCGGCGTAGGCCTCAACGTTATCCAGGGGGCAAAGCTGGCCGGGGCGACGAAGATCGTCGCTGTCGACACGCTGGACAACAAGCTGGAGATGGCGAAGGCGTTCGGCGCGACGGACCTCATCAACTCCACGAGGGAGAACGCGGTCTCGGGAATCCGGCATCTCTGCGCCGGAGGCGTTGACTACGCATTTGAAGTCATCGGTATTCCCGAGGTCGTTGCCCAGGCCTTCGACGCCGCGAATCGGGGAGGAACCGTAGTGATGGTCGGCATGCCGCCTCACGCCTCGCCGCTCACCATCAACACGCTGGGCCTGTTCCTGGGTAAGACGCTGAAAGGCGCGTACTACGGTTCCGCACGCTTCCGCATCGACATGCCGGCCCTGGTCGAATTGTACATGACCGGCAAGCTGAAGCTGGACGAGCTGATTTCACGCTCGTACCCGCTGGAGGAAATCAACGACGCCTTTGACGCGCTGAAGAGAGGCGAAGTGGCGCGCAGCATCATCAAGTTCTGAAGCCAACTTCGATTGAGGACTAACGGCTTTGAGCAGCGACGAGCACTACCGGAAGTTGGAGCGCATGTACGCTTCCGCTCCCATAAACAGTTTCTTTCAACCGGTCATGCAGGTATCCGAGGGTCGCGCCGTCGTATCGATGAAGGTGCGCCGAGATTTCTTCCACGCAGCGAACGCGGCGCACGGCGCCCTCTACTTCAAGGCGCTCGACGATGCGGCGTTCTTCGCCGTGAACTCCCTGGTGCCGGACGTATTCGTGTTGACGGTCTCGTTGAACGCTTACCTTACCCGGCCGGTTTCTGAAGGTGAAGTGAGGGCCGTGGGGCAGGTCATACATCGGTCCCGCCGGCTGTTCTTAGCAGAGTCCCAGCTATTCGATTCTGAAGGCAACGAGATCGCACGGGGGAGCGGCACGTTCGTGCCCAGCGACATCCCGCTCTCACCGGAGATCGGGTACGCATAGAGGCGCATGGTTCTCCAGGCAGACGCGATTGCCAACATGAAGCGGTGGGCTTAGGGCGCGGCTTCAACCGTCACGTCGATAACGCCGCTGCTGAGGGGCGCCAGGAGCGCAAAGGCGCTCATCGAGAGGTCTACGGCATGCCCAAAGCCACCGCGATCCCGAACGCAGACGCGAATGCAGAGCTCTCCATGGCAGACCGTCAACCAGGTGCCCAGCGGCCAATAGTTGCTTGCGGCAATCGTCGGGTCGTTTGGGTTGAAGGGAGAGCCGTCCGCCATAGCGTCTCCGAGGCCAAACCCATCTCCACCCCCATACCAAGTGGCGATCCCGGAGCTGGCGGCGACAGACGCAGCGTCCCCCTGACGCACTGAACCCTTTACGGCGGATGCCGCCTTCACGGCTTGGACCGGCTGCATCTTCGCGATGTTCGACTCAGCAGGGGATACCTGGCTGACCGTGCCCCTACCGTCGCTGGCCATCGCGCTCGTGCTGCTCACCGCGTACTGCGTGACGATCTGCGCCTCGTGGGCGCGAAGAGCAACCTTGGCCATCGATAGGGAGATTCCGACATCGCCAGTAGCCGTAGAGTCCGGTGGAGTGCCTACGGCGGCGCCCGCCGGCACGAGCGCGATCGACGCGCCAACCAGATAGAGCGCGAGCGCGAGTCGTTGGAGGCTTCGCCGGCCGGGCGCCAGCGCGGCCAGACCTGCCCGGACGCCTCGTCTCGGCGGTGGCCCGGCGCGGCCCCGTGGCGGCGTCAGCAAGCCGGCGCCCCGCCCAACCAGCAAACCGACGAGCAGGGCCAGAATCAGGGCCAGAACCGCGCCCCGATGGGGTCTTCGGCGTTGCCTCCTTGAGGCTCGGCGCCTCTTGATCATGACGGTCTTACCCACACAAGCTTCTTTTTTACCGGACATCGAGCAGCGAGGCAATCGGGGAACTCCCGTACGACGCCCTCCGGTGTCCCTTATCCCTATCTGACGATGGCGGAACAAAAGAGCCGAATGTACAGCGGAGAAGGGCACATCGCCTCGGCGCAGGCTAGGGACGCAGCCGGTAAAGTACCCCTCCACAACGGCGGCTGACGCGCACCTCCGGCCCTCGCACTGCGCGGCATTCCGGCGCGAGAATCACGCACCGGCCGAGCCGTGGCAGGCGCCATCTCCATCCCCCCGCCACCGAGGCCGGGACGATCTTCATCGTTCCTTCATACGCAATAGGAATCGGATCACAGACGGGTCACGCCCCTCGGCTATAAAGGGTTGAGGAATTTGGCGTTTTTGCAGGTTCGGGTTGCGCTCTGCGTAGATAGCGGGCTGTCGAATCACTCAGGGGAAGGAGAACAGCATGAGAAGCACGACGAGGCGAGACTACAACACCCTTTGGTTGGTGGTAGTCGTTGCGCTGTCGCTGGTGGGGTTGATGACGGCGGGTTGTGCGTCGAGCTCATCGAATGCGCAAGGAACGGCATCACCAACGCCACAGGCGGGGGGCCCGACCTCGAACGTGGGCCTAGCGTCCGAATCCGAAGGCGCAACGCCCGCCGTCTACGCCAAGGTCAGTCCGTCGGTAGTCCAGATCACAGGCATCACCACGAGCCCGGGAGCTACGGCAGAAACGCTGGGCTCGGGGATTATCATCGACACCGCCGGGCATATCCTGACCAACTACCACGTCATATCGGGCAGCAGCCAGCTAGAGGTGACCTTGTCCGACCAGACCTCGGCGGCCGCCAAGGTCACCGGCACGGACCCGGCCGACGATATGGCTGTCATCCAAGCCAGTTTCCCCGGAGTCAACCTCACGGTGGCGACTCTTGGCGATTCGTCGCAGGTTGGGGTAGGCCAGTCGGTGATCGCCATCGGCAACCCTTTCGGTCTCCAAGGCACGGTCACCGAAGGTATTCTGAGTGGAATGGACAGGACGCTGCCGGAGCAACAGAGCAAGCCGCTGGTGGAGCTGTTTCAGACAGACGCGGCGATCAACCCCGGCAACTCCGGCGGGCCGCTCGTTGACCTCAACGGCCAGGTCATTGGGATAAACACCGCCCTCGAGAACCCCTCCGGCGCGGACGTCTTCATTGGCATCGGCTACGTCATTCCGATCAACGACGCCAAGGACCACCTGCCCGACATGCTCGCTGGCAAGACGATAGTCCACGCCCGCCTCGGTGTTTCTGCCCAAACCATCACGCCGGGCGTGGCGAAGGAACTGAATCTGTCGGTCACACAAGGCGCCTACGTTCTTGCGGTTGATCCGAGCGGGCCGGCGGCGCAGGCGGGCCTGCAGGGCGCGCAATCGGCGGGGGCGAATTCGCTGCAGATACCGACCGGCGGAGACGTGATAACGGGCGTCGATAGCCAGACAACGAACACATCCGACGACTTGACCAGCTACATAGACAGCAAGGCCCCCGGGGACAAGGTGACTCTGCACGTCACGCGAGGCAGCAAGACGTTGGACCTCACAGCTACACTGGCCGAGTGGCCGAACCCGTAGTCATGCCGGGCAGGCAGATGGAGAGCGGCAAGGCAGCCTCAAGGCGCCTCGAGGCTGCCTGACCCAACATGCGCCGCCCGCCCGTTCACAATTGTTACACTTTCGCAACGACTTCGCCCCCGTTCGGAGGATAGCCTTGTTCATATAGGGGTCACCATCAATTTGCCGGTGACAGTGGATGCGGACGCGTGGGACGCGCTACAAGGAGGGGACAGAATATGGCTGACACAGCGGAAGACTACGATGACTTCTTGGAGGAGGAACGGCCTCGCTGGCGCAGACGCCTGGTAGTCTTGGGGACGGTCCTGGTGGTGGTCGTGGTGGGCGCGGTCACGCTCTGGGCCACGGTGTTCCGTGACGGCGGAACGACGGCGGCCCAGACGCAGACGGCCAAGGTTACGCTGGGGACCATCTCTCAGACCGTCAGCACGAGCGCCAC
>JBEKDP010000164.1:0-4643 GCA_050014295.1 Dehalococcoidia bacterium
GCTGCGACTCGGCCACCTCCAGAACCTCGAAACGAGAAGAGGGGCTCCCGCTCGCATCATCCCCGGTGAGCCGTTGCCCGAGGATAAGGCGGCACTCCCGACGGTCGGCGAGCTGTATAGGTGTCTTGACCTTCCAGAAACGGATGCAACCGTGCAACCCTGGCCTTCTGCCCATATCTACGGCAAATCTTGGGTGACGGTTGCACAATCGGTCGCACAGCCTATGCAACCGTCACTGCAACCGCTCGGCAGCGGGCTTCCAGACACGAAATCGACCCCCTCAGGGGATACGGTTGCAGGGTTGCAGTCGGATTGGAGAGATGAAGACACACACACACGTCAACACCCGTCGCCGCTCGTTCGGGCGGCGATCGAGATAGGCGCCGTGCTGGCAACGTCCGAGGCCGAGGATGATGATGGTGACGATGCCGAGATGGACGCGCTGGCGCGGGAGCGGGAGGCGCGACGATGAGCCGCGCTCGCCCCTCATCGCCATGCAGCACGCGCGGCTGCCACCGTCTGCAACCATGCGCATTGCACCCACGTATACCCTATGCCTCAATCAAAGGGCGACCGTCTGCGACGGCGCAGGGATACGGCGCGAGGCATCGTATGTGGAGGGCCGCCGTCCTCAGTAGGCACCCCATCTGTCAACACCCTGGCTGCAACGCACCAAGTACAGATGCAGACCACATCATTGCAATCAAGGAAGGCGGACGCCGCTTCGATGTTAGCAACGGGCAAGGTCTATGTCATCACCACCACAGTCAGAAGACAGGGAGAGAAGCAGCAAGGCGGGTGAAACGATGGGGGTAGGGGTCGAAAAATTTGGTTAGTTCGCGTGCGCGGAACGGCTGGCCAACCAATCTGACGCTATTTATGAATCTATGGTCGAGGTGATGTTCGTTCGTTCGTTTGATGGAGACGGCTATCGTTGGCACCAACTACGCTGTTGGCCATTTCGCCGATGGTTAACTTGGAGCGTTGAATTGCGTCGTCGGGAAGAGGCGATCAGATGTGAGGCTTGTGGAAGTGAGAGGTTTGCGGACGGTTGCCACCACTGTGGGCAGGGGATGACTCCTTGACGAGGAAACAGAGATGGCAGTCGTAGGACGCAAGCCAAAACCCGAAGATCAGCGCCGCAACCCGAATCCCCCACGACATGATTGGCTGGAGGTGGTAGATAGACCCTTCGAGGATGCGCCAGCATTGCCCCACCGTCCGCACGGGCGGTGGTCTGCCTGGACGCTGCGCTGGTGGTGCGCCATATCCCGGATGCCGCACTGCGTTCTATGGGATGAGGACGATTGGCAATTTGCCTTCGACACTGCCCTTGTTGCAGCGAATTTCCACGCTGGACAGATGGCGCGCGCCAATGAACTCCGCACCCGCGAGAAGATCATGGGCACGACGCTGGACGCCCGCCGCGACCTGCGGATAAGGTACGTCGAAGAGACAGCGAAGCAGGAGCGAGCGAGCGTGACGGCGATTCAAGACTACCGAAGGGAACTGGAACGATGATCAGGGCGTGGCGACGGCGCCGACCCATCACGTTCATCCAATGGAAGGGAACCGATATCTGCATTGATCTGCATTGTCCCTGCGGCATGTCGGGCCACTACGATGGCTACTTCGCCTATGCGCTCAAGTGTCCCGATTGTGGACGGGTTTACGTTCTAGCGGAGAAAATCGATCTACGGAAGGCGACGCGCAAGGAACGGGAACAGTTGCCCGTGCAGGAAGTGGTGGCGTGGGCGCTGGAAGGATGAACGCCGAGCAAGTGCTAGACTGGTTCATTCGTCATCGCAGGACTGACGACAGTTACGATAGTCTCATTCCGCAGATGGCTTCGCTGGTCGAGATGTTGCCGGTCGGCGTCTGCGCGCTGGTAAGCGAGACGCGGGCAGTCCTGCTGGAACACGACGCGGCTAAGGAGACACTCGAGAGCGTCCGTAAGGGGCTCGAACGCTACACCGGCGAGATCGAGTTGCCCGAGCCCGATGATGACGACATCGCCATGATCAGGAAGATCATAGACCGCGCCCGCGAACTGTGACCCGTTTACAACCGTGCCCCTTGATGCCATAATCCAGCGAGCGCTTTCCAGTTACAAACAGCCGGACCAGGGATGTCCAACAAGTCTGCTCTGCTAGTCGTTGTTTGCCTCTTCGCAGTCGTCATGTCCGGCGCCTGCGCGAACAACGTGTCGTCCCCGACGCACTCGCCCACTGCCACGCTCAGAGGACCTGCAGTGGCGACGGCCACTCCTCTCCCGGACGTCACGTCGACGCTAATCCCTCCGGCTGCCGGAATATCGACGCCGACTTCACTGCCTCCGACATCCGCTTGCCTCTCGGTGAACGGCCTCCCCGACCACGGCTGTACCCCCGGCGCCGCGGACCCTCGCGTCACTCAGGACAACATCTAGCAGACGATCTGCGTCTCCGGCTACACGTCCACTGTCAGGCCCCCGACTTCCTGCACAACACCCTTGAAGGTCAAGCAAATGGCGCAGTATGGCTGGACGGGCTCGACCTCGGACTACGAAGAGGACCACCTCATCCCGCTGGAGGTCGGCGGGAATCCGACCGACCCGAACAACCCGGAGCCGTACGCTGAGCCGAATGGGGCAAGGACCAAAGACATGGTCGAGAACCTGCTGCACTCGCGGGTATGCTCCGGTCAGATGACGCTGGCAGACGCGCAGAGCCTCGTCGCCGGCAACTGGGAAGCACTTGAAAGCGGAGTGCCGGCGGACACCACCCCCTCCGACAGCGACGAGGAGGCTACGCCCGCTGCCGGGAACACCCCCACCCAGGGCTGCTGCAAGGTGTGCACCAGTGGCAAAGCGTGCGGCAATGGCTGCATCTCGAAGAACTACACTTGCCACCAGCCGCCAGGATGCGCCTGCAACGCCAACTAGCGGGCTCCGGCCGGGATGCCGATGACGCAGACGCGGGCGGCCGCGGCCTGCTTCACTTGTGTCCCACGTGCTTGCCAGCTAGCTAAGCTGTTGCTTAGACCGCGCATTTGCGGCCGCAGGTTCCCCCGCGCCGGACAGTCTCCGAGGGCAAATCGACCCTCAGGTTGAAGGTGTCCCCATCTACAACTTGAGTGGCTGCGCCTAGAACGCAGCGCAGACCCGTCCCAAACGCCACCACCAGCAGGGGGGCGAGGAAAAGTGGGGGGACGACAGCTTGTGTCGCATGAAGCCACCTCCCTGCAGGACTGTGAGCTAATGATGGTCACTGGAGCTTCCAAGCGCCGAGCGTCCGAATATGACCGCGAGCCATCGCCGCAGCTATGAGCGCCGTGACTCGTCATCTAGCCGCGTAGGTGAAGGTCTCGATCCTCCAGGTACCCTCGACCTTCTGGAATGTCCAGTATTCGCCACGAAAGCTCGATACCGGTGTAACACCTCCATTCGTCAGCATCTCTCCGGATGTGCTCGCCACGGCGCTGGCGGAGTTCCCGCCAGGTTCCAAAGTCACTTGGATGTCGACATGATCCAGCTTCGTGAACTGCGGGAGCTTCGAGTAGCGGTCACGGATTTGCTGCAATCCCTGCCAGCTTTCTCCGGAGATAGCGTCTCTTACGACTGCGTAATTGGGAGTATACAGACTGAGCGCTCCGTCGATGTCCGCCGCCAGCGCCGCAGCGGCTTCCTCGTGGATCAACTGCTTCACCTGTTCAATATTGTCAGAAGATCTTGCCTCTGTCGTGCCAATAACCCCGTCCACGACCGTCCCGATAATCCCGCCTGCGCTCGGCCCCGTCATCGAACGGTAGAGCGAGATGGCGGCCACGGCGGCAGTGATTAGGACAGCGATGGCCCCGATAATGCGAAAGAGCATATCGCCCGTTGATTTACTTGACTTCGTTTCTACCTCACTCATGCCGACCTCCAGGGGAGCTTGAGTTGGTCTTACGGAACAAACTGGACACTGCGGAAGTAGACTGTCTCCGCCGTCGAACCAGAGAAAACAAACTCCGCTGGCAGATACAGCCTCTGCAAATCGGCGGTTGGGAAAGAGCTAAGTGGAAACTCGTATGTTCGCCACTCCGTGGAGAGGTTCGACACGCGTACCTTTGATTCTCCGCCGTTGTCGGGATCGGCATAGTCCTTTATCCCGATGTCCACGGATTCGCCTCCGCTTTGGCCCCGAAGGTCGACGCGCAGGGTGTGGAATGAAGAGAAGTCCTTCCAAGGTCTCGGTGGATTTACCGGCGAGCCGACGGTAATGAAAACGGCCCCCCAAGCCTGGCCTGAAGGGTATGCCATCGTCATGCCGTCACCTGTTTGCTGAAGCCAGTCTCTCCTCTGGTTTGACGAGTCCACCCCCATATCGTAGCCAGAGGCCAACCCCCGGCTGTCAAAAACGGTTCGTACTTGGCGCGACGGCGGCTGTGGCCCTACGAGAGGGAAAAGCGAAGCGAGTAGAGGTTTGATAGTCCCATCGGACCGGAATATTCCCCAACTGGAACCGGCGAAGCGGCCGCTGAACGTCCTGTCTTGAAAGGGCGTGGGATCCGCGCTATCCCGTCCTTCACTCCACTTCCACTCCTCGTCGTAGGCGCTGAAGAAGTAGAAGGGGATGGCGTATTGGTTGGCTAGTGCCGTGAACTCCTGGATGAATCGCTGT
>JBEKDP010000165.1:0-4638 GCA_050014295.1 Dehalococcoidia bacterium
CCATTCGTTGAGCTCAACGCGACTGCCATGAGTATCAGTGCTAGAAGTGCCAGGCGCTTCACGACAGACCCTTAACCCCCGCCGCCAAACCAGCCCAACACGGCGACATCGCTGTTGGCCGACACCGAGTGGCGCTCGCCCGTGATGCTGACGACCATGACCCAACTTCGTCCGGGATTGGCCGCCGAGTTCCCTTCGAAGAAGCGCACCGCCAAGTAGGTGCCGTCGGGCGACCAGGACAGCGGAACGTCGAACCCCAGCGGCGGTGCGGCCAGCGCTCCGACCGGCTGGTCTCCCGCTATCCGCAGCACGGGCGCTCGCGGCGCGGTCGGATCTAGCCTGCCTATAGTCAACTCGCCGTTGGGGCGCCAGATAGGGTTGAACTCATCGTCCTGCGCTTGAACGGCGGTCGCCGCCTTCAGCGCGCTTTCCGCGCCGCCGTCCAGACCGACGACCATCGCGCTGAAAGATGCGCCGTCGGCGGAAGAGCGGGGCGCGAGGAAAGCGAGGCGGCTGCCGTCCGGGGACAGGTGCCAGTCGCGGGCGAAGTCGTCGCTGAGGTGGGCCACCGAGACACTTGCGCCACCGTCGGCCGGGACCTGGCCCAGGTCGGTGCCGGCGCTGGAGAATTGCGTGTAGTAGAGCGCGCCTTCGGGCGAGAAGCCGACCGGAAGGACGCCCTCGTTGGCGTCAAGCATCTCAGTTTCCGTGCCTGTCAAAGTGACGCGAACCAACTGAAAGCTGGAGGCGGAATCGCCGCCGCTGCTGCGTCGGAAGACGACGGAGCTGCTATCGGGCGCCCAGACAGGCGCGACCGGCAGGTCGGCACCGGTCGCCAGACGGCGGGCATGACGGCCGTCGCTGTCCATCACCCATACCTCGGCGGGCGAATCGATGGCCGGGCTTGCCTTCGTGGGGAGCACGGTGTAGGCGATGTGGCTGCCGTCCGGAGAGAGCGCCGCGTTGATGCCGTACTCGGCGGCGTGGGCGACGCTGGCGATGGGTATCCGTTGCGAGAGGTCGTCGGCGCGAGCGGCCCATATGGCGTCGCTGTTCGTGCCGAACTCGCTGTAGATCAGAAGGGGAGAGCCGGTTGCCTGCGCCACGGATGCGGGAGATGGGCGATGGTCTCCGTGCAAAAGGCCTGCGAGAGCGAAGAGCCAAAGGCCGGCGGCGAGAGCGCCGAGGATCAGAGCCGCTGCGGCAGCCTTGCCTACCCTGCTCAGGATGCGGACGACACCTCGGGTCAAGATCAATTCCTCAGCTTGGCGGCTTGAGGCTTGGATCCGCCCCTATCAGAGCTTCAACCTTCGTGGCCAGCACCCCGCCTTCTGACCCCGCCTACGCCTCAGGCCCCGATGGCTCCGGCCTTTCCCAGGCCCTCCTTAAGTGTCGGTAGACGTACCATCCGATCAGCGCTAGCACTATCACCATGATCGGCACGTCTGCCGGTCGCATCCAGTTGCGGATTCGCTCCCAGTGCTCGCCCAGGACAAACCCGGCCCAAGCCAGGCCCAGCGACCAGGGGAATGACCCCGCAAAAGTATAAAGGCTAAAGCGCCAGACGTTCATCCGCGCAATGCCGGCCGGCAGGCTGATGAACGTCCGCACAACCGGCAACACACGCGAGAAGAATATAGCCCAGTTACCATACTTTGTAAACCATCTCTCCGCGACGTCCAAATCGTGAGGCGACATCAGCACGAAGCGGCCAAACTTGTTGACGAGCGGGCGTCCTCCCCACGCTCCGATGTAGTACGCTGTGAGCGAGCCCGCCAGATTGCCCACCGCGCCGCAGAACGCCGCGAGCACGAGCCACGGCGCACCCAGGCCCTGGTCTTTGACGAGCATCCAGCCGGCGAGGGGCATGATTATCTCGCTGGGCAGCGGTATGCAGGCGCTTTCGATCGCCATTAGGAGCGTTACGCCGGGCCACTGGATAAGGTCGTAGGTGTTTCTTATGAAGTCGAGGAGGTGGGTTTCGATTCCGCCGGTCAGTTCGGGAGGCTCCTATCGTGGGTCGAAAGTCGGGCCGCCGGTGCGGGCTCGAGCGTAATTGAGTCTAGCAAGGCGTGATTGGGGTGTCAAGGCAGGCGTTGAGTCGTAGGAGGAATGGCGCGATCAGCGTGGGTCGA
Source organism: Dehalococcoidia bacterium (assembly GCA_050014295.1). Classification (GTDB taxonomy): domain Bacteria; phylum Chloroflexota; class Dehalococcoidia; order DSTF01; family JALHUB01; genus JBEKDP01. Next base: position 2,136 of record JBEKDP010000165.1, read on the forward strand.
CCGAGTCTGCTCCTAGGAACCCGTAGGTCGCTTTCTGACGACACGGGCGCGCGTCCAGCGGCCGCAGCGAGGGCAGCGCAGTAGCTTCCAGCCCTGGCCGTTCAACCCGATGCCGTGTGGGCCGAGGAGGTCGGTCAGGGCCGATATCTCGAACTCATTGTCGCAGTTCCGGCAGCGGTAGGCGAAGGTGCGCGCATGCCACCAGACGAGCAGGAACAGGACCACAACTGCTGCGACAACGATAGCGACTATCCACATGATGTCATGTTCCACCCGTCACCGGGCCGAGTCAACCGACCTGCGGAGTCTCGGGGGCGTTCACTCCCCGAGGCGGCCGCGTTCTTTGCTCCACTGATGGTGCTATAATGTATTTGAGTAATTGATAAGGACAGTGAGTTGATATTTGCATATTCTGACCTCCTGCGGGTCAGTCTTTCTCTTTTCCTAGTGTTCTTCGGGTCCGTTGTCGGGGCACTGGTCGTGGGGATCACCTTCCACGAGTTCAGCCACTGCCTGGCGGCGTATTCCCTCGGCGATCCTACGGCGCGCAACTTGGGCCGCCTGACGCTGAACCCGAAGGCACACCTCGACCCGTTCGGGACTCTCCTTCTGTTCATAGCGGGCTTTGGTTGGGGCAAGCCGTCGCCCGTCAATCCTTACCGGCTGCGGACGGGCCCCAAGTCTGGCATGGCGCTAGTGGCCGCCGCCGGCCCTCTCTCGAACCTCGTCATTGCCGGCCTGGCCGGCTTGCCCATCCATGCAGGAATGGTGCCCTGGCACACGCCATTCCTTGTACCCAGAAGCACTTCTTTCTGGGATGCCTCCGACTATCTTGGCCTCTTCCTCAGCTCCACGGTCATCTTCAATTGCGTGCTGGCCGTCTTCAACCTGATACCGATCGCGCCTCTCGACGGCTTTCGCATTGCCGTCGGCGTCCTTCCGCGAGACCTTTCGGAGGCGGTGGCCGGTCTAGAACAGTACGGAATCGTTATTCTGGTGATGCTCCTGTTCCTCCTGCCCATGATGACGGGCGGCGCATTGGGAATCTTCCCCATCATATCTCCGGCAATCGACCGCCTCGCCAACGTGTTCACGGGGGTGAACGGTGGCGTTTTTGGCTAGGAGTCTTTACCGCTCCCGGCAGTTCTTTCGCTCTGTCGGCGCATCGATATCAGAGGAAGACAGGGCAGAGGTCGCCGGTTGGCTCAACGCCGACCAGCAGCGGCTCTTCTCGACGATGACGGCGCGCGACCAGCGCCATTCCCTGGATGTCTTGCACGTGCTCGAGCGGCAAGGGCAGCGTGACCCCGAGCTCCTGGCCGCCGCGCTCCTGCATGACGTTGGGAAGGGCCCGATCCGGCTCTGGCATCGCGTCGCGTTTGTGCTGCTGCACGCGGCGTCGCCGGGGTTGCTGCGGAGGCTGGCGTCGGACGAAGGTGCGGCCTGGCGGCAGGCCCTCGCTGCCTGCGCCGACCACGCAAGTCGCGGCGCAGCGCTCGTCAGAGCGGGCGGCGCGTCGGATGGGCTTGTCGGTCTCGTTCTACACCACGAGGACGAGGGCGAGACTATCGACCCGCGGGTTGCCCTCCTCAGGGCGGCCGACGGGTCGTGCTAGCGCAAACGGGAGCGATAGGTCGGAGAAAAAGTTGGCGAAGATAGCCATACTCGGCTTGGGCCTGATCGGCGGCTCGCTGGGGCTTGCCCTCAAGCAGTCGCGACTGCGCGACGTGGAAATCGTGGGTCACTCGCGCAGCCGCGAGACGAGAGAGAAGGCGCGGCGCGCGGGGGCCATCGACACGATAGCGCCGGACCCGGCGTCGGCCGTGCGGGACGCCGCCATCGTGATCATCGCGACGCCGATACTGACCATCCGGCAGATTATGGAGGAGATCGCTTCGGCTCTGCCTGAAGGCTGTGTGGTGACCGACGCGGCCAGCACCAAGGCCGAGGTTATGAGGTGGGCCGAGGAAGTCCTTCCCCAGCACGTTAGTTTCGTCGGTGGCCACCCGATGGCGGGCAAGGAGAAGATGGGAATCGCCGCCGCGGAAGCGGGGCTTTTCGAGGGCAAGACGTACTGCATCGTTCCCTCCCCAACGGCCAAAGAAGCGGCGGTGAACGCCGTCGTGGGCTTGGCCGAGCTGGTCAAGGCGGTGCCGATTCACATGGACGCGGAAGAGCATGACAGCTACGTCGCAGCGGTAAGCCATCTGCCGCTCGTGGTCTCGACGGCTCTCTTCTCGCTTGTCCACGACAGCCCGGCGTGGCCGGAGATGTCGCAACTGGTCTCGAGCGGCTTTCGCGACGTGACGCGCCTCGCATCGGGAAGCCCGCAAATGAGCCACGATATCTGCCGAACCAATCGTGAGAACCTCGTGCACTGGCTGAACCGGATGGCGCAGGAGCTCTTGGAGTACCGCGACCTGATCCAGGGCGGCGACGATGAAGAGCCGCTCAAGACGTTCGCTCGAATCAAGGACGAGCGCGATGCCTTCGTCGCCGGTGG
>JBEKDP010000166.1:0-4630 GCA_050014295.1 Dehalococcoidia bacterium
GGCGCCGGCCCGCGTCGATGCCGCCCTCTCCATCCTCCACCAGCAGGTCGACGATGAGACCCGCGCGGAAGCGGGCGACCGGCGCCACCCGCAGCGCGATGAACCCAGTTACCGCGTCGCCCGCGCGCGCGGCGAAGCACGCGTACTGGCGCAGAGGCACGTTCACGAACCGCCAGTTAAGGTAGGCGGCGTCCCTCACCACCATCACCGGATAGCGGCTCTTCACGCGCTGCCAGAACGCCGTGAACGAGTCGTCGAACCTCTCCACCGGGACGATCTCCGCTTGCCCCGGCCTGTTTGGACGCGCCGCCGGCTGATGCCAGACCAGGTTCGCGGGCCAGGCCGCCGTAGCCAGCAGACGGTTCCCCGTCGCCTTCTGGACCAGGCGCCTCGGGTTCAGCGGCTTGATCAGCAGCGGTACCGAGCCGATGTCCTTGAACTCCGTCCGGAGGAAAATGGGGTACGATGACTGGTTCGGGAAGCCGTAGGTGAAGGCTATCCCCTCTTTCGCCGATATCTCGCAGACATCCCGCAGCAACCGGCCGAAGATGCCGCGGCCCCGCCACTCTGGGTCCGTCGCCGTGTTCAGCGACAGGCTTGCCGGATACTCCCGGGCGTTCAGGGTTACCCTGATCGGGATCGTTACCTCCTGCCCAACGAGCCTGCCCTCCCCATCTCGCGCCAGCGTCGCGATTGCCGGACCGCCGGGGCTCCGCTCGCACTGCCACTGGTGATAGGCGCGGTCTGTGGGCTCGATGTCTCCCCAGGTCTTCCGTACCAGCTCCAGGCTCTCCTCGGCATCCGCCGCCGTGTACCGCACTGAAGACCAGCCGCCTTCAGACATTGTCAAGACCTTTCCTTTGCCTCGTCTCGTCGCCGAACAGCGCCAATTATAGCACCCACCACCGCTGCCGTTGCTGCCGTCAAGCCCCTCGCGTCAGGCTCTGCTATAATGCTACTCGTGACCATGGCTCGAATCATGTGAAGCATGCCCGCTCTTTCTAGAGATCCGAACGCCCTCCAACCGGCGCCGATGCCCATCCCCGCTCGTGGTCCTCATCGTCGCGCTATCGGATACCTCCGCGAGAGGCCGTACCTCGTCCTGCTCGCCATTATTGTCCTTGCCGTTGTCTTGCGCTTGGGCTGGATCGCCTACGTCAACCCCGACCCCAACGATGGCCGTGCTGACGACACGCTCTTCTACGATCACGCTGCTCGCTCCCTCGCCGACGGGCTGGGCTACACCAACTTCTTGGGCGCGCAGACCGCGCAGTGGCCGCCCGGCTACCCCCTCGTGTTGGCGGTCATCTACAAAGTGGCCGGTCCTCACATCCTCCTGCCCAAGCTGCTGAACGTCCTCGCCGGTGCCGCCACCTGCCTTCTCGTCTACGCCATCGGTGCGAAGATCTTCAACCGTCGCGTTGGCCTGCTCGGCGCCCTCCTCTTCGCGGTGTTCCCCGGCCAGATCTACTTCTCGACCCTCATCATGACCGAGTCGATCTACCCGGCTTTGCTGTGTCTCTTGCTCTTCCTTTTCATACTTTGGGTCCTCGAACCGGAGCACCCCTCGCTATGGGGGCGGCTCCTGCTCGGAGTGCTATTCGGCGCCGCGATCCTGACTCGCAGCGAGGCGGGAGTGCTGTTGCTCGCTGCCCTCATCGTTTGGAAGCTCGCCACCCCTTCCTGGCGTCGCTTTGCCGGGCGCAGCGCACCGCTCGTCCTTGCCGCCGTCGCCGCCGTCGCCCCCTGGACCGTTCGCAACGCCATAACGATGCACTCCTTTGTGCCCGTTGTTAGCGGCATCGGTCATACCCTGCTCGCCGGCCACCAATCGGACCCTTATAACCCTTACCACGTCTTCCCGGAGGCGAAGTTCCAGCAGCAGTACAAGGACCTCCCTTTCCCTCAATACGAGATCAAGGTCGAGCAGGCCTCTACCCGCGAGGCGCTCAAGTTCATCATCCACCATCCCCACGACGAGCTGCTGGTCTTCCCCTTCGAGAAGCTCTTCCACCTCTACCGGGACGACGCCGACGCCCTCTCCTGGGTTCGCGGCGCGCGTCTCCCCAGCGTGCCCGCTCCTCAGATATATTCCGTCGCCGTCGAGGACAGATGGGCCGCCCTGGCGAACGGTTACTACTGGGTGATCATGCTCGCGGCAATTGCCGGCATCCCGCTCTGGTTCTCTATCAGGGACAAGAAACGCTTGCTTATCATCCTCCTCGTCGTCGGCTGGACGGCGGCTCATCTTCTCTTCCTGCCGACGCCGCGCTATCATTCCCCGCTCACGCCGCTCTTCGCCCTTTGGGCCGCGGTAACCGCCGTCGCCGTCTTCGACGCGATTGCCAGACGCCGTGCCCCAGCGCGAAGCAGCGTCGGGCCCGCACCCGATGGGGAAGCGGAATCGCTGCAGGAGCGCAACGTTGACCAGTCTCGCTGACCGTTGCCGGGCCGGGATCGGTGCCGCCGCGCGACACCTCTCGAAACGCGAGATGGTGCTCCTTCTCTTCGTCTTTGCTCTCGCCCTCGTCCTGCGTGTCGCTTGGATAGCGTATGCCAACCCCAGTCCCAACGACGGGCGCTTCGGCGACGAGGTCTTCTATGACCACGCCGGTCAGGCGCTGGCCGCAGGCAAGGGGTTCACCGGTTTCGCCGACCAGCAGACCGCCAACTGGCCTCCTGGCTACCCCGCGATGCTCGCTGTCATCTACAAGGTCTTCGGCCACCATGTGACCGGGGCCAAGGCGCTCAACGCCTTCGCCGGCGCGGCGACCTGCCTGCTCGTATACGCCGTCGGCAGAAAGGTGTTCAACCGCCGCGTAGGACTGATCGCGGCCCTTCTCCTCGCCTTCTTCCCCGGGCAGATCTACTTCTCGACCCTCGTAATGACGGAGTCTGTCTTCCCCGCCATCGTCATGTTTATCCTTCTGCTCGCCCTGATGTGGATCGTGGAGCGGGAGCGGCTCTCCTCGGCGCGCCTCTTCATCCTCGGCGTGCTCTGTGGCCTCGCCGCCCTTACGCGCAGCGAAGCTGCCGTCCTGCTCGTCGCCGCCCTGGTCGTGCTGAAGCTCGTCGTTCCCTCCTGGCGCCGCTTTGCCCGCCAGGGGAGCCTCCTCGTCGCGGGGGCCGTGCTCATCATCGCCCCCTGGACAGTCCGAAACGCCTTCGTCATGAAGGCGTTCATACCCATCGTAAGCGGCATGGGCCATACTCTCCTATCTGGCCACCAGGACGACCCCTATAACCCCTACCATGTTCTTCCCGAGGCCAAGCTTCGCATCCAGTACGCCTATCTCCCCTTCCCCGAGCGCGAGACCAAAGTTGAGGATGTTGCCCTGCACGAGGCGATTCACTTCATCGTCACTCACCCCGCGTATGAGGTACAGCTCCTGTTCGAGAAGTCCTACCACATGTACAAGGACGACTCCGATGCCCTGCTCTGGATCCGTGGCACCTTCTTCAACTCCGCCGATGCCCCGTGGCTCGTCACCACCTGGTTCCATTCCACCGGCGAGAAAGTGGTCACCATCCCGCCTGCCGCCGAAGCCAACTGGTCGCACCTCGCCGATAGCTACTACTACCTTGCCTTATTGGCAGCCCTCGCCGGCGTCCCTCTCTGGTTCTCCCTGAAAGACAGGAAGCGCTTCTTCTTGGTCCTGATTGTCCTGGGCTGGACCGGCGCCCACATCATGTTCATTCCCAGCCCGCGCTATCACGCTGCCCTGATCCCGATACTCTGTCTCTGGGCGGCGGTCCCCCTTGCCTTCGCCTGGGATCGTCTGCGGCCGCGCCCAGCTCGAGTTGAAATCACCGTCCGGAACGATGCCGATGGCACCCAAGCGACACACCCCTGAAGACAGCGCAGCGTCGGAGGGCGCGCCGGTCCCCGCTAACGCGGCGGCGGACGAGCCGGCGGCCCCCGCTTATGCGGCGCTGCCCCGCGTCCTGGCCGCGAGAGCGCGGGTCGCCGTTCAGCCGCTCCTTACGACCAGGGGCCTCATCCTCGGGGGAATACTCGTCCTCGCCTTCGCCATTCGGCTCTCCTGGGTGGCCTCCGTCAGGGAGATGCCGGACAAGGCAATGGCCGACCCGCTGTTCTACGACTCCGCCGCCCGGATGCTGGCGGCCGGGAAGGGCTACCTTCACCTCAATGGCGTGCCGACCGCCGAGTGGCCCCCCGGCTATCCCTTGCTGCTTGCGGCAATCTACAAAGTGTTCGGCCACAGCATCGCGCTGGCGAAACTCGTCAACATCCTGGCCGGCGCCGGCACCTGCCTTCTCGTCTATCTGATCGCCAAGAGGACCTTCAACGTCGCCGTCGGACTCGTCGCCGCCTTCATTCTCGCCCTCTTCCCGAGCCAGATATTCTTCTCCACGTTGCTGATGACCGAAGTGCTCTCCGCCTTCCTCGTTGCCCTCCTCCTCTTCATCGTCATCACCTTTACGCTGAACACGATCTCCTGGCGAAGGGTGCTGCTGGTGGGACTCCTCCTGGGCGCCATGTCCCTGATAAGGGGGGAGACTGTCTTCCTGTTCGCCCCCATTGCCGTCGTCTGGGCCGTGGCCCATCGCTCCGTTAGGCGCGGCCTCAGCTACGGGCTCCTCGCCTGTGCCGCGACCGGCCTTGTCA
>JBEKDP010000167.1:0-4625 GCA_050014295.1 Dehalococcoidia bacterium
CGCTGAAGATTCGTAAGGAGGTGAGGGAGCATGAATCTGCAGGATCTCCGTGACCTGATCATCGTCATCGTCGGCATCTTGGGAATCCTCGTCCTGTTCGTGACCCTGATCGTGGTCATCGTCGTCGGTTTCGCCACGCGCGGCCTGATCGCCGTCGCGAAAGGCGTGCTGAAGGAACAATTGTCCCCCACGCTGGAATCGGCGCGGCAAGTTGTGGACGACGTCCGCGGCACGACGAGCTTCATCGCCGACACCGCGGTCAGCCCCATAATCCGTGTGTACGGCCTCTTAAACGGCGTCAAGCGAGGGATAGCTGCGCTGGCCGGTCTTGGCCGGCGGCGACGCGGCTAGCGGACGTTCCGAGAGTAAGGGGGTAGACGACATGGGAGAGAAGCACGGCGACAAGGCGGACCCCTTCGCGGACGGTGCCGCCAAAGGAAAGGGATCGGGGTTCGTGACCGGCCTGCTGAGCGGAGCGATCGCCGGAGGCGCGACAGGCCTCCTGTTCACGCCCCTCAAAGGCGAAGAGGCGCGCGAACGCGGCAGGCAGAAAGCGCCGGAGCTGATGAGCTTGGCGGCCGCCAAGATGGGCGTCTTCCAACCGGCCGACGTTCTGACGCGCATCAAGGGAGCTTTTTCCGCGGTCAAGGAGCGGCTTCGCGACGCCGCCCAGGAGGCCAAGGAAGGTATCAGTGAGGGCGAGGAGGAAGCGCAGCATCGCTATGAGAGCATGGTGCGACGGCGACGGCGCGGCAGCAGGTTGCTCTAGGGTCGCGCATCGCCGAAGAGAAGAGACAGGGCCCGTTTTGGACCCTGTCTTCGTCTTGCTGGCGGCCTCCGTTTGACGAATATCCGAACCGAACTGGTAGGGCCCGCAACACCTCCAACTTATCCGACCGTTCCTAAGAAATCCAGTATCGCATCAGTGAACTGCTGCGGTCGGAAGAACAAGAATAAATGGCCGCCGTTGAAGGTGATCATCTTCGAGCCCTGTATGCCGGCATGCATTTATTCGGCCAGCCTGTACGGCGCGCGCCCGTCTTTCTTTCCGTGCAGGATGAGGGTCGGCACGCGAATCTCGTGCAGCCTGTCCATGCAGTCGAAATTTCTTGATGCCTCATGCTGCCGGACAAAGGCATAATGCGGTTGCGGATATTTCTCCACTATTCTCAGAAGCGGAATTCTGGGTACAATATCAACTAGCAGGCGGCTCGACCAGCTCCGCTGTGTCTGCGGTTTCAAGATCGTCGAGGCCAGGATCAAGCTTTTGACATGTTCAGGGTGCCGAAGGGCAAGAGCGGCGGCAATGCGACCCCCCATGGAGACGCCGAGGATGTGCGCTTGCTCAACGCCGAGCGCATTGAGGAGCCCGGCGGCATCATCAGCCATCATCTCGATCGAATACGGCATGTCCGGCTTGTCGGTGCGCCCCGCGCCACGGTTGTCGATCGCTATGACCTTATACTTGCTTGAAAGCCCGGCGATAACTCGTTTGTATTCGGAAACATCGCTTCTAAGGCCGGGGATGAGAACCAGCGGCTCGCCCTCGCCGTGGATCTCGTAGTACATGTCTATGTCGCCGACTTCGACGGTTGGCATAAATGTTTCTTATGACTTGAAATCTCCCCGAAAAACGGTGGGCGAGCCCGCATCGCGGGCGAGAGCCAGCTCTCTCATTTCCTAACTGGCGGAGAGGGTGGGATTCGAACCCACGGACCCCGAAGGGTCACACGCTCTCCAGGCGTGCCTGATCGGCCACTCCAGCACCTCTCCGCGCCATGATTCTACCCTCTGAAGGCAGGCTCTCGCTACCTGATTCTCTCCCCTAAAATGATCTTCGGCGGTTTAACCAGGCAGCGCCTGAAGTCGCTGAAAAAGTGCTCCAGGCCGGACTTCGTCGCCTCCGCGTGAGCCACCTTGTCTATGAGCTCCCAATAGAGGACGTAGACTTCGCTGTCCCTCGCCCTGGTAAGCCTGATAGCCGGCTCGCCTCCCTTGGCGCCGCTGAAATCGACCGGCCTGTGCGTTCTCTTCACATACCTTATGTCGATTACCCCGGGGAACTCCGAGTGATGCTTGAGGACCTTTCTCAGCAACTGCTCAAAGTCCTCCGCCTTGCCTGCTTTTACCTCGTAAATGCAGATCTCGACGAAGCTGTCGCGTGGCTCGTCTAGCGTCATGCTCCGATTGGGAAAGCGAACGGCGTTCGCATCGGGACGGGAACTCCATCACGCAGCAAGCGGCGGACGGCCCTGCGACCGCAAGGCCTCTTCTGGTTGGCGGAGAGGGAGGGATTCGAACCCCCGGTCCCGTTGCCGGGACACCGCTTTTCGAGAGCGGCACCATCAACCACTCGGACACCTCTCCGCCTGCGCCCTGATGGTCTTCCGACAATTATAGCACAGACTCGAAGGCTCGCCGGGAGCCGGCGACGGGCGTTCCCGCTAGGAAGGAGGGTTGGGGAGAACGATACGGTCGGCGCGCACCACCAGACGCTTGTCGTACTGCCTGGTCGAGCTGTTGAACGTCCCGCAGCAGGTGATTAGCGTGACGACCTCGGTCGGGGTACTGCCCACGATCTGCCCGATCGGCGCCTCGTTCACAGGGATGCAGTTTAGCGCGCTGACAGAGTAAAGGTAGACCGTGCCGTCGTCCAGGTGCACTTCTATGAGATCGCCCGACACGAGGTCCCGCAGATTCCAGAATACCGCCGGCCCGACGTCATGATAGTCGACGTGGCCGGAGAACACCGCATTGCCGCCGGCGCCGGGGCGGGCGCTGAAGTCGTACCAGGCGACGTCGTAGGCGTTGCTGGGCGACTGCATCACGCCGTTGGCGTCGACCCCAAGGGTCACGACTTTCGCGTCGACCTTGGCCTTTGGGATCACGAGCCGGACAAGCGCCGCGCTGCTGGGGGTCGGCAGCGTCGGGGACGGGGTCGCCGCCGAAGGCGTCTGTACGACTGAGCCGAAGCCCGTGACGGTTCCCGGGCCGCTGTAGCGCAGGCCCCCGTTGCCGATGATGCCGGTGGCCGAGAGCGCGAAGAGAATGCCGGCCGCTATCAGTGCAGCGATCCCCATCGCCATGATGATGACGGAGATGCGGTTAAGCCGCTGTGACTGTGTTTGCGCCGTGGTACGGAACTTCATGATTGTTTTCTCCACGAGTCAAACGACTCTACTTCCATTTTAGGGGAACGACTGGCCCGAAGCCAAGGGGAGCGCCCGTCGCAATCAATCACGAAACGCGGACGCCGCGGACTACGAGGCGGTGATCGTACTGGTGCGTCGCCGAATTGAACGTGCCCTGGCAGGTAACTATCGTGATCGTCTCCTGCCCCGTGCGGGCAGCGTAAGTGCCGAAATTGTCGTTGGGGCCGATCTGCTGGCTCCACTGCACGGAGTACGTAATAGCGGTCCCATCGGGCAGGTCCACCTCAATGATGTCGCCCGGTCCGAGGAGGTGAAGGTCCCAGAAGACGGCCTCGTAGTTCGGATGGTAGTCGACGTGGCCGGCGAACACGGCGTTGCCGCCGGAGCCCGGGTAGCCGCCCGTGCCGGGCCAGTTCCCGGCGAAATCGTACCAGACGACGTCGTCCTTGCCGTTGGGGACCCCCATCTGCCCATCCGCCCCGACCACGCGCACGTTGACCGGCGCGTCGACGCCGATAGCCGGTATCTTCATCCGCATGCCGCTCGCCGCTGCCGGCCCGGACGATGCGCTGCTCGGTGCCGTAGAGCCCGAGGGAGCGGCGGAGGCCGCCTCAGCTCCAACTGGAGTGTCCCCGGGCGCGGTAGTGGGGGCAGCAGCCGCGGCGAGGCTGCTGGCGTCGATGGTGGCGGTTACAGTCGCTTGCGGCGTCGCGTCGTTTCCGAGAACAGAGTCGCCTCTGGACGCTCCGCCCCCGCCGCGGCTCAGCAGGAGCCAGGCGAGGAGCCCGCACACAACGATGACTGCCGCGCCGGATACGGGAAGAGCTATGCGCGGAGAGCGCCGATAGAAGCCCTCCACGCGGCGACGCGCTTTCCCGAAAAAGACGGCTAGCCTATTCGAACTGCCCATACCACACGCCTTTCAGCGTAAGTATCTGTCCCGGGGTTGAAGTCGCCCGCGCACGTAATCAGCGTCACCGACTCCTGGCGAGTTGATGCCACGATCGATGCCCAGGGCGCCGCTGCCGCATCGACGACGTGATTGGACATCGTCCTGTACCTGTACTCGCTGCCGTCGCGGAGACGAACGGCTATCTCGTCCCCCGCCTTGAGCTTGTCGAGATTCCAGAAGACGGCGGGGCCGAAATCATGATAGTCGAAGTGCCCCGCAATAACGCTGTTCCCGCCCGCGCCCGGACTGCCGCCGAGGCCGGGGATCGCCGAGAAGTCGTACCAAACGACGCTTTGCGGCCCGTCGGGGTCCGCCATCTGCCGATCGTCGCTCACCACCTTCGTGATCACCGGCGCATCCACGTTTATCGCCGGGATGACCAGCCGCTCGACCTCGCTCGCCGGCACCGGCGATACGGCCGCCGTTGGCATAGCGCTGAATGGCTGAGGCGCACTGCCGCCGCCGTTGCCGCCGAAGGCGACGGCCCACAGGACGAGCCCGCAGGCAACGGTCAACACTCC
>JBEKDP010000168.1:0-4614 GCA_050014295.1 Dehalococcoidia bacterium
AACCCTCAAGAGCGCGTCTGGATGGGCCACGAACGCAAGCGTGGCAAGCTGAGTGACCTCAACGCGCTCTTGCGCGGCGCGGCGGACGGCCGCTTCTCGCTGATCGTCGGCGAGTTGTCGGTGCTGCCAACCGTGAAGTACGTGATCACGCTCGACACGGACACGGAGCTTCCTCGCGACGCCGCACGCCTCCTCGTCGGCACGCTCAGCCACCCTCTCAACCGATCGCGCTACGACGAGGCGAAGGGGCGCATCTGCGAGGGCTACGGCATTCTGCAACCGCGCCTCTCGGCGACGATGGCGGACGTCACCCACTCACGGTTCGGCCGCCTGTTCGGCGGCGAGCCGGGCATCGACCCCTACACGCGCGCTGTCTCCGACGTCTACCAGGACGTCTTCCGCGAGGGGTCTTTCACCGGCAAAGGCATCTTCGACGTGGACGCTTTCGAGCGGGCGCTCGGCGGCCGCTTCCCCGAGAACCGGATCCTCAGCCACGACCTCCTGGAAGGGTGCTACGCGCGGTCCGCGCTGGTTACTGACGTTCAGCTCGAGGAGAGCTACCCGACGCGCTTCAGTGCCGACGTAAACCGCCGCCACCGCTGGATTCGCGGCGACTGGCAGATTGCCCGTTGGCTGTTGCCCCGCACGCCCGACGCCAGCGGCCGTCCGGCGCAAAACCCAATCTCGGCTCTCTCGCGCTGGAAGATCTTCGACAACCTGCGGCGCAGTCTCGCGCCCGGCGCGCTCGTGCTCCTCCTGCTCCTTGGGTGGACAGTCCTCACCCCGGCTTGGTTCTGGACGTGCATTGTCGCCGGCATTGTCTTTCTCGGTCCGCTCCTGACGTCCCTTGTCGAAATCGCCAGCAAGCATGCGGATTTACCGCTCCGGTTGCATCTCAGGGCGGCCGCCGCGTCGGGCGCCAGGCGGATGGCGCAGAGCGCGTTCGGCTTGGCGCTCTTGCTCTACGAGGCGGCCTTCAGCCTGGACGCCGTGCTCAAGACATGGTGGCGGATGCTTGTCACACGGCGCTGCCTTCTGGAGTGGACGACGTCAAGCGACGCCAGGCGGAGCGACGCCACGCGGCTCGCCGAACTCTTCCGAATGATGTGGGTGGCGCCGACCGTCGCTCTCGCGGTGACCGTCTATCTCTCGGTGGAGCGACCGGTGGCGCTCCCACCCGCGGGGCCACTCCTCGCCGCCTGGATCGCCTCGCCGGCCATCGCCTGGTGGGTAAGCCGGCCAGTCGTGCAGCGGGAGCCTAGCCTTTCGCCCGTGCAAACGACTTTCCTGCGCAAGCTGGCCCGCAAGACGTGGCGCTTCTTCGAGACGTTTGTCGGCCCCGAAGACAACTGGCTGCCGCCCGACAGCTATCAGGAGGCGCCGATTGAGGCGATTGCCCACCGGACGTCGCCCACGAACATGGGCCTCTCGCTCCTCGCCAACCTGGCTGCGTATGACTTCGGTTATATCTCTGCCCGCCGCCTGATCGAGCGGACGACGAGCACGCTCCAGACGATGGAGATGATGGAGCGGATCCGCGGCCATTTCTACAACTGGTACGACACGATCACGCTGCGGCCGCTGGCGCCGCTTTATGTTTCCACCGTCGACAGCGGGAACTTGGCCGGCCACCTGCTCACGCTGCGACCAGGCCTGCAGGAACTGGCGGATAGCCAGGCTCTCCCACCTCAGGCTCTTGGCGGCCTTCGCGACACGCTCCGCCTCCTGGCCGACGCCGCCCAGGCCGCCCGCTCGCCCGAGACGCCGGACCGCAACGTCGACCTCACCGGGATGCTCGAGGCGATCGACGGGCTGCTCGACGCGTTAGCCAGCCCTCCTGCCGGGCTGCTTGCTTGCCGCTCGCTCCTGGACCGGCTGACGGCGGCCGCCGGGCGCATCGCCGACGGTCTTGGTCTCGAGCCCGACGCCGAGGTAGCGTGGTGGGCGCTCTCGTTCAAGGAACAGTGCGAGGACATGCTCAGCGACCTCGACCAGTTGGCGCCTTGGGCAGCGCTGCCGGCTCCGCCCGACGCCCTGGTCGACAGCGACGGGGCCGGCGAAGCTGCGGCGTCTCCGGCGCTGCTCAGTGCGATCCGCCGGCTGGACGAGGGTCCAACGCTCCGCGAAACCGCCGACCTCAGCGAGACGCTCATGCCAGCGCTCGACGGCAGGCCCGCCGCCCTCACGGACGACGGCACGCGACTCGCCCGCAGGTGGCTGGCCCGTCTCCGCGACGCAGTGAGCGAGGCGAGCAGCCGCGCTACTGACCGGTTGGAGGCGATCAAGCGGCTCGGCCGGATATGCGATGAGCTGGCCGACGTGGACTACGACTTCCTGACAGACCATTCGCGTAACCTGTTCGCCATCGGCTACAACGTCGCCGAGCGGCGGCGCGACCCGAGCTACTATGACCTGCTGGCCTCAGAGGCGCGGCTCGCCAGCTTCGTAGCGATCGCGCAACGACAGCTGGCGCAGGATCACTGGTTCGCTCTCGGTCGCCTGGTGACGAACTCCGGCGCCGGCCCCGCTCTCCTCTCCTGGGGCGGCTCAATGTTCGAGTACCTGATGCCGCTCATCGTGATGCCGACGTATGACGACACTGTGCTTGACCGGACCTACAAGGCCGTCGTCCGTCGCCAGATCGAGTACGGCGCGCAGCGGGGCGTCCCCTGGGGCATCTCGGAGTCCGGCTACAACACGACGGACGCCCACCTCAACTACCAGTACCGCGCCTTCGGCGTACCGGGCCTCGGTTTCAAGCGTGGCCTTGCGGAGGACCTGGTCGCTGCGCCCTACGCGACGGCGATGGCGCTGATGGTGGCGCCGAAAGAGGCGTGCGCAAACCTCGAGCGGCTCGCCGGCCTGGGCGCGGAGGGCCGCTACGGCCTCTACGAGGCGATCGACTACACAACCTCGCGCCTGCCACGCGGCGACACTTTCGCGCTCGTGCGGTCGTTCATGCCACACCATGAGGGGATGAGCTTCCTCTCCCTCGCCTATGCGCTCCTCGGCCGGCCGATGCAGCGCCGCTTCCTCGCCGAGCCATTCTTCCGGGCGACGGAGGGCCTGCTGCAGGAGCGCGTGCCCAAGGTCGCACCTTTCTATCCAAACGCCGCCGAGACGTCCGGGCTGCAACAGCGCGCGGGCGAGTACCAGGCGCTCCTCCGCGTGTTCAGCAACCCGAATTCCGCCTCGCCGGAGGTGCACTTACTCTCCAACGGCAACTACAACGTCATGGTGACCAACGCCGGGGGCGGCTATAGCCGTTGGCGCGACCTCGCGGTCACACGCTGGCAGGAGGACGCGACGCGGGACTGCTATGGCACGTTCTGCTACCTCCGCGACGTGGAGAGCGGCGAGGTCTGGTCCACGGCCTACCAGCCGACGCTGAAGCAGCCGAAGACTTACGATGCGATCTTCTCCCAGGCGCGCGCCGAGTACCGGCGCCGCGATGGCGAGATCGACACGCATACGGAGATCGCTGTCTCGCCGGAGGACGACGTCGAGATCAGACGCATCAGGATAACTAATCGCTCGGGAACGCGGCGGACGATCGAGGTGACAAGCTACGCGGAGGTGGTGATGGCGCCGCCGGCCGCTGACGCCGGCCACCCGGCCTTTAGCAACCTCTTCGTCCAGACGGAGATCGTCGCTTCGCACGACGCGATCCTCTGCTCGCGGCGGCCGCGCTCACCCGGCGAGCCGACGCCCTGGATGGTCCATTTGATGGACGCGAGAGCGACGGCCACCGTCGGCGAGGCGTCGTTCGAGACGGACCGGCGGCACTTCATCGGGCGCGGCCACTCGCTCGCCGACCCGGAGGCAATGGCAGACGCCGGCCGCCTTTCCGGCAGCCAGGGGGCGGTGCTTGACCCGATCGTTTCAGTCCGCCGCCAGGTTACGGTGGGTCCGGATGAGACGGCCTGGGTGAACGTGGTGACGGGTGTCGGCGAGACACGGGAGGGGGCGATGGCGCTCGCAGGCAAGTACCACGACCGCCGTCTAGCTAACCGTGTCTTCGATCTGGCGATGACCCACCGGCAGGTCGTCCTCCGCCAGCTCAATGCGACCGAGTCCGACGCCCAGCTCTACGGCCGCCTCGCCAGCTCGATCGTCTACGCCAACGCGGGCCGACGTGCCCCGGCGAACTTGCTCGCTCGCAACCGGCGGCCGCAGTCCGGCCTCTGGGGCTACGGCATCTCCGGCGACTTGCCGCTCGTCTTGCTGCGCATAGGCGACCGAACGAAGATCGAACTCGTGCGGCAGCTCGTCCAGGCGCACGCGTACTGGCGCCTCACCGGGCTCGCAGTGGACCTAGTTATCTGGAACGAGGAGCCATCCGGCTACCGCCAGGAGTTGCATGAGGAGATCATGGGGATAGTCTCTGCGGGAACTGAGTCGCACGTCATTGACCGGCCGGGCGGCATCTTCGTCCGGCACGCCGACCAAATGTCGGAGGAGGACGGGATCCTTCAGCAGACTGTCGCCCGCGTTGTGATTGTCGACAGCGCGGGGACGCTCGCCGAGCAGATCGAGCGCCGCCGCCGCGTCGGACAAGCTGTGCCGGCGCTCATGCCGGCCGATGACGTCGTGCCGGAGCCGGCGCGCAGCGTC
>JBEKDP010000169.1:0-4539 GCA_050014295.1 Dehalococcoidia bacterium
CGAGCGCGGCACCTTCGACTACTCCCTCGTCGTCTTCGACGACGAGCTCAGCCCCTCTCAGCAGCGCACCCTCGAAGACGCCCTCGATGTCAAGGTCCTCGACCGCACCGCCCTCATCCTCGACATCTTCGCCCGTCGCGCCCAGACCCGCGAGGGCCGCCTCCAGGTCGAGCTCGCCCAGTATGAGTACCTCCTGCCCCGACTCGCCGGCCAGTGGAGCCACCTTGAGCGGCTCGAAGGCGCTATCGGCACCCGCGGTCCCGGCGAGACCCAGCTAGAGACCGACCGCCGCCTCGTCCGCGACCGCATCGCCCGCCTGAAGCGCCAGATCGAGGCCGTGCGACGCCAGCGGGCGCTCTACCGCCGCCGACGGGCACGCGCGGGGGTGCCGGTGGTAGCGCTCGTCGGCTATACGAACGCCGGCAAGAGCACGCTGATGCGTGCCCTCTCCGGCGCCGACGCCTTCACCGAAGACAAGCTGTTCGCCACCCTCGACCCCTTGACGAGACGCGTCTCCCTGCCTGGCCGCCGGACGATCCTCCTCTCCGACACCGTGGGCTTCATCCAGAAGCTGCCGGCGCAGCTAGTCGCCGCCTTCCGCGCCACCCTCGAAGAGCTGTCTGCAGCGGACATCCTCGTCCACGTCCTCGACATCACTCACCCCGACGCTCCTCAGCAAAGCCAGACGGTGCAAGACACATTGGCGGAGCTACGCCTAGCCGAGAAGCCCGTCATCACCGTCCTCAACAAAGTGGACCTTCTGAGCCGCGATGGCACGCCGATCGGGGGGCTGGACGACCTTAGGGAGCACGGCCTGTCCCTCGCCTATAACCTGCCGGACGCCGTCCTGATATCAGCCGCAAAGGAATGGGGTTTGGAAGAGCTCCTGGACCGAATAGGGGTGGTTCTGGACGGGGGGATGGAAGCTCTCGCCGCCCCGCGATCGAGATGGGCACAGTCGGATTCTAGGCCGGCGAAATAGCGGCACAGCGCCAGTCGCGCCTACGCTTGCGCCGACTGCCCGCGCTTCTTTTCCTTGTCGATAAGCACTCGACGCAGTATCTTGCCGGTCAGGCTCTTCGGTATGACGTCGACGAACTCCAGTTCGCGCACCTTCTTGTAGGGGGCCACCCTCTCCTCGATGAAGCCCTGTATCTCCTCGGCGCTGGCGGTGGCGCCCGGCCGGAGGACAACGAAGGCCTTGGGGAAGTCGCTGCCGTCGGGCTGGCGCTTAGGGATGACGGCGGCGTCGAGCACGGCGGGATGGATCAGCAGAAGCGCCTCGAGCTCCGCGGGTGCTATCTGGTAGCCCTTGTACTTTATCAGCTCCTTCCGGCGATCGACGATGTGCACGTAGCCGTCCTCGTCGACATAACCGATGTCGCCGGTTCGTAGCCAGCCGTCCTCGGTCAGGGTATCGGCGGTCGCCTGGGGCTGATTCCAGTAACCCTTCATGATCTGTGGCCCCTTCACCAGAAGCTCTCCCTCCTTTCGCGGCGGCAGCTCTTCGTCAGTGTCCAGGTCAACCACCTTCTCCAGGGTGTCGGAAACGGGAGCGCCTACAGCGTCAAGCTTGATCATGTGGATGGTCTGGGTATTGATGAGGGGACTGGTCTCGGTCAGGCCGTAGCCGTTGATCAGGGGGCAGTTGAAGGCTCGGGTGGCCTGCTCGGCCAGTTCCAATGGCAGGGGCGCGGCCCCGGAATAGATGAAATGCAGAGACGACTTGTCGTATTGGGAGAAGCTGGGATGATTCAGCATGATGACCAGGGCAGGAGGGACCGTGAATAGGTCGGTCACCTTGTGCTTCTCGATCAGGGCCAGAATCTGTTCTGGGTTGAAGCCGGGCATCACTATCTGGGTACCGCCGCTGGCAAAGCCGGAGTTCATGAGAATGGTCTGGCCGTAGATGTGAAAGAAAGGCAAGAAGTGAAGCCCGACGCTGTCGGCACTGGTGTAGCCTACGGCCAGCATTTGGTGAATGTTACTGGTGAGATTGAAGTGAGTCAGCATGACCCCTTTGGGCAGGCCGGTGGTGCCGCTAGAGTAGGGGAGGACGGCGAGGTCTTCAACGGGATCGATCTCGACGGGCAGCGGCTCCGGCGGGGTGTCCTTCGCCCATTCCCAGAGGTCTTCCATGCAGTAGACCCGCTTTACGTTGGGGAGCTTCTCGACGGTCGATTGGGCCAAGGGCATCAGGACACGGGCTACAACAAGAACGACAGCGCCTGAATCCTCGAGTTGGTGGTGAACCTCTCCTTCCTTGTACATGGAGTTGAGAGTGGTAGCAACGGCACCGGCGCGAAGGATGCCCTGTACAGCGACGAGGTACTCGGGACAGTTGGGGGAAAAGATGCCCACGCGGTCCCCCTTGACCACACCCTCATCCTGAAGAAAGCGAGCGACCTTCTTGGACCAGTGAATAATCTGGCTGAAGCTGTATTCCTTGCCGTCGGGTGATATTGCTGCGGCCTTATCCCCAAATCTGCCGGCACACGCTTCCAAGAAATGGGCCAGGTTCATCTTGGGATAGGGCTCTAGGCTCATCCACGGACTGCTGATAGGCATGGTCCTGCTTCTTACGGGTGGCGTCGGAACGTGCCTTGAGTGGTCTCCGGGCAGGTTGGACGGGGAAGGCTAATCTCCCAACAAGGTCGTATAGCCGAGGGAGACGATCTCTTCCACGTACTCGGAGCGCCAGCCCGCGTCGGGGATGCCCTGTCCGTGCCCGCGGAACCAGCGATGATAGGATAGGTACTCTTCTTCTAGATGCGCGCGCCATGTGTTTTCTTCAGCGAAAACGTCCGGCGCCACCCCTTCCAGCCGACTGTCTTCGCCGTCAGCGTCAACGTCAAGCTCTTCCTGCCAGTAGTCAGCCAGATAGTCCAGGCATTCCTCCAAGTCTTTGCGGCAGTCGTTCATAAGGAGCGCCATCATGCCTTCCTGATCAACCGGCCTTGCCCTGATGCGCAACTCAGCAGCGCACGCCTCGCAGAGAACGACGAGCTTGCGCGCATCGCAGCCCTCTTTTCGACTGCAGTCTTGGCAGCGGGGAGCGTGATCGACCGCGGTCAACGACCGGGAATAGCCAACGCAGACGAGGCTCTCCAAACGTCCACAGCGTAAACAGGACACCTTGCTGGACAGGATATCGTTGATGGTTCTGCTCCAGTCGATCTGCACGGTCACCTCGCTGAACGGCTACTTGATTCCCCGAATCATTATCATACTACCCTTACCTCGACTGTCAAACTGGCGCCCGGCGTCGCCCGCTAGACACATACTTGGGCCTGCGGAATGCAAGACAACAACGACGCACCGAGCCCAATTGGTTATGTTAGCCACCCATGTGTCTAAATCTGGAGAAGAAGACGGCCGATAATCTAGTTGACGGTGTTGGAGTGTGTTCTTGGCAGAAGACAAGCAGCCCCCCGAGGATTACGGCAGTCTGGGCACGGAGGGGTCCGTAGATCAGGTCCCCTCCGTCGAGCCGCGCAGTGACTGGCGCGAAGCCAGGGCCGCCACGTTGCGTAAGGTTACGCCGGTGACGCCTGCAGCGGGGCCAGAGCCGGGACTTCGTGAACTCACGAGGTATCTGCTTGCTTCGCTTACCTTTATCAGCATCGGCGTATCCCTAGCCCTCATCGACGAGAAATGGCACACGCCTCATCTCACTGCCGCGGTGGCAGTCCTGATGTTGGCAGTTGTGGCGACCAGCATCGTCGCAATGTACCGAGTCCGCCTTGCAACGGCTGGGCTGCGCCGTAGTGCGCTCCCGTCGCTGAGAGACAGCGTCACCGGCTTGCCTGACGAGGAGTACTTTCGAATGCGCCTCAAGGAGGAGTGCCGGCGTACACATCGCTACGACACGCCCCTCTCCGTCGCTCTGTTCGATGTCAACAACCTCTCCTCGGTCAACGAAGCATACGGCGAAGCTGCCGGAGATGCCGTGCTCAGACACGTAGGAAACCTGCTGGAATCTACCAAGAGGGCCTCTGACATAACAGCTCGCCTGGGCGACGACGAGTTTGCCCTAATGCTGCTGGAATGCGGTCCGGAGGACGCCAGCCATTTCCTGCACCGCCTTGAGCATCAGGTGGCCCGTAGACCGGTGACTGCCACCGTTGAGGGCCAGTCCATCACCCTCTGGGTCGGAATCTGCATCGGCATGGCGTCCATCCAGGAGGGCCAAGCCGACCCCGCACGCCTACTCGCCGACGCGCGCAGCAACCTCGACGCGGCCAAGCAGGAACGCGACCGCCGTCGTGAGCGCTGGACAGCCGCCTCCAGCTGACCTCTGCCGAAACCACCCTCAACTGAACGGCAGTCCTCAGGTGCGGCAAACCAGCGTCGTTGCCTCCTTGTGACGATGGGAAAAGTGTACGCGACGGCTCGCCGATTCCGCGGGCGACTAAAGTCGTGTCCCGCTCCTACGTCTTTCGTCCGGCGCATCGGGTTCTTCGGGCGCAAGGACGGACAACAGATCGCCGACGATGGTCCTGACCCTAGAGACGTCTCCATAGGCGAGCAGGAGCTCGG
>JBEKDP010000170.1:0-4527 GCA_050014295.1 Dehalococcoidia bacterium
AACACCTTTGCCCAACTTTTATAATCACGGCAGGTGAAGGAGGCCCAATATTCCGCAGCCACCGCCGGAGCCAGATACTCACTCGTTCGCCGGCCTGCGCGAGATCGTCGCACGGTTGCGCGCCCCCGACGGCTGTCCGTGGGACCGGGCCCAGACGCACGCCAGCCTGCGGCGCTTTCTGCTGGAGGAGACTTATGAGGCGCTCAGCGCTCTCGACGATGGCGATCCAGCGAAGCTGCGCGAAGAGCTAGGCGACATCCTCCTCCAGGTCATGCTCCACGCCCAGATCGCGGCGGAGAGCGGCGAGTTCACGATCGACGACGTGGTCGCGGGGATAGCCGTCAAGCTGGTGCGTCGCCACCCGCACGTCTTCGGCGGGCCGAAGGTCGAGACGCCAGACGAAGTAGTGCTGAAATGGGAGGAGATCAAGAGCGACGAGCGCGGTGGTCGGCCGCTGCTGGCCGATGTGCCGCCGGCGCTGCCCGCACTCGCCTTCAGCCAGGCGCTGCAGGAGCGAGCCGTCGCGGCGGGCTTCGAGTGGCCCGGCGTCGCGGACGTGCTGGCGAAGCTGGCGGAGGAGGCGCAGGAGCTGGCGCAGGCGGAGACGGAGGAGGAGCGACGGGAGGAACTGGGGGACGTGCTCTTCGTGATGGTGAGTCTGGCGCGCAAGCTCGATCTGGACGCGGAGGAGTCGCTGCGGCTGGCAGGGCGACGCTTCCGGCAGCGCTTCGAGACCCTGCAGGCGCTGGCAGAGGAACGGGGCCTTCGCCTCGCCGATCTGCCAATCGATGCGCTGGAGTCGCTCTGGCGCGAGACAAAGCGGGACGCGAAATAGGCTGTCAGTGTGCCGCACCCGCGACGGCAGCACTCCGATCACTGGTCTCGTGGCTCCTTGGCCGCCTTCCTCTGGCGGTCTATCCAGTTCAGGAGCCTCTGCCGCAGGTACAGCAGCGGGGTGACGAATGCCAGGACGAAGATGCCGAGCACGGTAACGACCCCGCGCGTTACGAGACCGACGATGATGAGGCCGACACCCACCACCACCCCAAACGCTAACAGGCGCTCGGGCTTTGCCTCCAGCCATCGCAGGGGTTGAGCTAGCACTCTAAGCGTTGCCTCTTCGGACGCGTCGCTACCACCGATCTTCACGTCCATTATCAGTGACGGCGTTGCCGGCGGCAACAGCCGACATCGACGCGCCAGGCGATTGACGGCCTCGGAGGGCGGCTGCGATACTGAGCGCGGGACGGGTCGCCGCCGGGAGGGAGCCCCTTTGACCACGCAACCGCCGTTCGAGACATTCGACCACACCGCCGACGTCGGCATCATCGGCCGCGGCGCCAGCCTCAGGGAGGCGCTCGCGAACGCCGCCCGATGCATGTTCTCGCTGATGGTCGACCTCGACCGGGTCGAGGCGCGCGACGAGCGGCGGATCGAGGTCGAGGCGGAGGACGTCGAAGGGCTGCTCGTCGGCTGGCTGGCGGAGCTGCTGTACGTCAGCGAGGTCGACAACCTCGTCTTCAACCGATTCGACGTGCTGGAGGTCAGCGAGAGGCACATCGTCGCCCGCGCGTTCGGCGAGCCGCTCGACCTCGACCGCCACGACCCGAAGCTGATGATAAAGGCGGTCACCCGCCATATGCTGGAGGTGGCGCGCGAGGACGGCGGCTACCGCGTGCGCGTCATCCTCGATATCTAGGAGCGCCATCATGAGCAAGACCCGTCCGCCGGCAGGCAAAGGATGGCTGGGAGCGCTGGAGAAGGTCGACGAGTGGCGTTGGCAGCTCCCCACGAGCTATAAGGCCGGCATGCGCGTGCCCGGCCTGATCTTCGCGGATGAGCGCATGCTGAGGACGATGGCCGGCGACCAGGCGGTGGAGCAGGTGGCGAACGTCGCGTTCCTGCCGGGCGTCGTGCGCTGCTCGCTGGCGATGCCGGACATCCACTGGGGCTACGGCTTCCCGATCGGCGGCGTGGCGGCGATGCGACTGAACGACGGCGTGGTCTCGCCCGGCGGCGTCGGCTTCGACATCAACTGCGGCGCCCGGCTCATCCGCACGAACCTGACCGAAAGCGAGGTGCGCCCCGTCCTCGGCCGTCTCGCCGACCAGCTCTTCCACGACGTCCCGTCCGGCCTCGGCGCGCACGGCCCGCTGAGCGTCGGCCACCGCGAGCTGGACGACGTCATGGTGCGCGGCGCGGAATGGATGCTCGACCGCGGCTACGGCTCGCCGCACGACCTGGAGGCGACGGAATCGCGGGGCTGTCTGGCGGGCGCCGACCCGTCGACGGTCAGCCAGCGGGCGCGGGAGCGCGGGCGCGAGCAGCTCGGCACGCTGGGCGCCGGCAACCACTTCCTCGAGGTCGAGGCGGTGGAGGCGATCTACGACGAGGACGCCGCAGCAGCCTTCGGGCTGGACATGGGGCCGGGGCAGGTCGTGGTCGCCTTCCACTGCGGGTCGCGCGGGTTCGGGCACCAGGTCTGTCAGGACTATCTGGAGGTGATGGAGAGGGCGTCGCGCAAGTTCGGGATCGACTTGCCGGACAGGCAGCTTGCCTGCGCGCCGCTCGACTCGCGGGAAGGGAAGGAGTACCTGGCCGCGATGGCCGCCGCCGCCAACTTCGCCTGGGCGAATCGCCAGGCTATCGCGCACTGGACGCGCGGGGCCTTCGCACACGTGCTCGGCCGGAGCGCGAGCGAGCTGGGCATGGCGCAGGTCTACGACGTCGCCCATAACATCGCCAAGGTCGAGGAGCACCGGGTCGACGGGCAGTCGATGCGGCTGTGCGTGCACCGCAAGGGGGCGACGCGGGCCTTCCCCGCCGGCCATCCGGAGGTGCCGCCGCCATACCGCAATGTGGGGCAGCCGGTGCTGGTGCCCGGCGACATGGGGCGCTACTCGTACCTGTGCGTGGGGACGGAGCAGGCGATGGTCGAGACGTGGGGGTCGACGTGCCACGGAGCGGGCCGGCTGCAGAGCCGAGGGGCGGCGAAGCGCTCGCTGGCGGGGGTCGACATCGCGGGGAAGCTGGAGGCGCGGGGCATCGTGGTGCGGGTACGGAACCGCGGGCTGCTGGCGGAGGAGGCGAGCGAGGCCTACAAGGACGTGGCGGACGTGGTCGAGGTGCTGGACCGGGCGGGCATCTCGCGGAAGGTGGCTAGGATGAGGCCGCTAGCAGTGATCAAGGGTTGATGCGGTCCGGCGTTTGATTGACCATCTGAATTCAATCGTTTTATTTTTTCGCGCGTTTTTCGAATCTGGGGTTTGGTGCTGAGTGCACTTACGTATGATTAATGTAGCGGGCGGCTGCCGCCGGGCTCGCGGAAGCGGGTCGGTGTCATGGGGTCATGATAGCAGACGAGGCGGTCGTTCTCTAAGGGGGAAGTGGCAGCTCTCCGCCGCTCGCGAGGGGGCAGCGGAGCCAGCGGTTGCCCGCGATGGCCTAGCGCAGACAACGCCTCCGGGCATACCAGCCGCCAACGCCTAGCGCGATGACGCCCGCGCCCAGGGCGGCGACCCCCGCCAGCGCCAGGCCCAAGATGGCGTTTCTTGGCATGCCGCTAGCAGGACCGGTGCCGGTGGTTGGTGGGCTCAACTGCTGAACAGCAGGCGTCACGAGCGTGTTGGCGACGAGAACGGATCCCGGCGGCATGGTGATCCCTGTCCCCCGTACATAGATGCCCATTGTGAAAGTGCCGGTGAAACTGGGCCCAACGCGCAGGGTGATCTCCGCCGATCCGCCGCCTTGTTGCGTGGCGATCCCCACGAACGCTTGGCCGTCAGCCTGGAATTCGACTGTCGCCTCTGGCCCTGTGACGGTCTTCAAGGAGAAAGATGACGCCGCGTTCAGCGTCCACGACAGTACGAATGAGGCCTGATCTTTGGCCTCTGAGCTGTTTCGCTGATAGTCGATGTGATAGCTAACAAGGTCTCCAGGATGGGCGGTCGCCGGGCCGCTGATGATGTACTGAAATGGCCAGATATAGGCCGTGGCCGTGGGCTCGACAGTCGGCTGCGCTGTTGCGGTTGGGGTGGGAGAAACGATATCCTCAATAACCGACACCGTGTCGTCCGACAAGTTGGCGACGTAGATGCGATTCGTGTTGGGATTGACGGCCACGCCCACGGGGTAAGTCCCGACCGCAACGGTGGCGACGACGGTGTTGCTGGCGCCGTCGATGACGGAGACGTTGTCGCTGCCTTGGCCGCCATAGTTCGTCACGTAGATGAGGTTCGTGTTGGGGTTGACAGCCACGCCCCCGTCTCCGCCCCACCAATACCCGACCGCTACGGTGGCGACGACCGTGTTGCTCGTCCCGTCGATGACGGAGACGTTGCCGCTGTTGAAGTTCGCCACGTAGATGCGGTTCGTGTTGGGGTTGACGGCCACGCCCTCGGGGCCATTCCCGCCCGCTACGACCGCTACGGTGGCAACGACCGTGTTGCCGGCGCCGTCGATGACGGAGACGTTGTTGCTGTTGTAGTTCGCCACGTAGATGCGGTTCGTGCTGGGGTTGACGGCCAC
>JBEKDP010000171.1:0-4463 GCA_050014295.1 Dehalococcoidia bacterium
TTGGAGTACTAGTTGTGGGAGTTGCAATGACAGCAGCCGCTGTCCCGCTTGGCGCGTGCGGCGGCGGTGGCGAAAAGGCGACCCCCACGCCGAGCGCCAATACGGGCGGTGGCCAAGTAATAATCATAGGAGGTACGCCTACGTCCTCGCAACAATCGTCACCGACAGACACTCCGTTGCCCGCCAGGGCCGGCGATTTCGCCAGCCTCTGCCAAAAGAGCACCGAGAAGCAGTGGTCGTCGCCACCGCCGATGATTATCGATCCGACGCGCAGCTACACCGCCACCATCAGCACGGAGAAGGGCGACATTACCGTGGCCCTCTCCCCGAATGTGGCGCCGATAGCGGTCAACAACTTCGTTTTCCTCGCCTGCAAAGGTTACTACGAGGGTGTGACGTTCCACAGGGTGATACCTGGCTTCGTCGCGCAGGCGGGCGACCCGACGGGCACGGGGACCGGCGGTCCAGGGTATACCATCCCGGACGAGTTCAGCAGTCAGACCTTCGACCGAGGGACGTTGGGGATGGCAAAGACCGGCGCCCCTAACAGCGGCGGCAGCCAGTTCTTCATTTGCTTGGCGGCGCAGCCGAGCCTGAATGGCAAGTACACTGTCTTCGGCAACGTGACGGCGGGCATGGATGTGGTGGACAAGCTGACGCCGCGCGATTCGTCAGCGGATTCGAACGCGCCTCCGGGGGACAAGATCCTGGAGATAACCGTTCAGGAGCACTAGCGGCTCGTCTTGTGCGAGGACTCTTCCACCATGGGCAGGGGCGAAGACCGTCTGACCGACTACGAGAATCGCCTGGCCGGGCTTGCCCCCAGCCTTATCGAGGACTTGCGCAACGCCGCACCTGCGGTCGCCGCTAGGCTCTCGGCCGACGACTTCAGGCGGTGGGCCGAGGAAGGCATCGCGCTCGCCAGCCAGTCGCTGCGGTCGTGGGAGGCCGCGGGCGAGTATTTCCGTGCCAGTCCGCAGGTTGTGAGCCTCCTGCCGCTCGATTGCGTCCTCCGCTGGGCCCACATAGGGCGCGACATCGCCGACCAATCGTCGGTAGTCGCCGCCGCTTACCTTCGCGCCAGCCCGGAGAGCGTCGGCCTCCTTGCGCCGGAGGAGTTGGAGCAGTGGGCGGCGGCCGGCCAGCGCCTTTTCCAGGGCAACTGGAAGTCGATCTCCCTCGCTTCCCTCTTCTTCGGCGTCAGCCCGGCGCTCCTACGGTCGGTCGGCCTGCAAGAGCTTTGTAACCTGCAGGCGGTAGCGGAGCAGTTAGCGGAGCGCTCCTATGAGCTCGCCGCCAACTGTCTGGAGACCGCGCCGGATGTTTTCTCGCACGTCGAGGCGCCGGATAGGGGGCCGTTCATCGAGCTTGCTGCTGCGATTGCGAGCTCGAGTTGGGCAGAGACGCGTTTCTATTTCGACCAGGGGCCGGGGCTGCTGGAGCCGATCGACGGCGGGCAGCGGGCGCGCTTCCTGCGTCTGGCGGCCGGCGTCGCGCGGCGGGTGGGTCAGCATTCCTACACCCTATTCGCGGAGTCGGCGACGGCACTCGCTCAGGTGAGCGTCGACGCTCACTGCGATCTCATTTCGCTGGCAGAGGAACTGGCAGTCGGTTCGCCGGCAGCGGCAATGGAGTTCCTGAAGAGCGCGCCGGAGGTGCTCTCCCGCGTTCCGCTCGAAAGCCTCGCTCGCTGGCACGCTGCCGGGCACCGCATTCTCAAAGGCAGCCCGGAAGGCGGTGAAGCGTACTTTCGCCTTCAGTCGGGCAAGGGAGAGCAGGTGCTGGAAGAGCTTTCGCCGCGCGTCGAGCTCTCACGCGTGAGCGAGATCCTGCGCCTCTACTGCAAGGCGCTTACGGGCGTCAACGTCTCCATCCATCCGGCCGCCGCGTTGACGGAAAAGGGTATCGGCTGGGTCTCCGCCGAACGCCCTTCGACGGAAGGGACGGCGGTCTACTTGCCGGAGGTGGCGGAGGAGTTCGACGACAAGCAGAGGAACTTCGCCGTCTACAAGGTGTACTCCACCCACCAGGCGGGGCACCTGGAGTTCGGCAGCTTCCTCTTCGCCTTCAACCGTCGCGGCGGCGTGTTCTCCTCGCGGCGGCGGCGCCTGAAGAGTCGACGCCCGAAGGAAAAGGGAGGAGCGCCGCTGACTGATATGGAGCGCTTCTTCGACCTCTTCATGGACCGCCAGCTTGCGTCAGACCTCTTCACCGTCGCTGAGGACGCCCGCGTCGACTACCTAGTGAAGCGCGAATACGGCGGTATCCGGCGCTCTTGGCGGCTGATCCAGTCGCGGGAGCTGGAGCGCCGGTCGCATCCGCCAGAGCTAGCCCTGCGCAAGGCGTTCGTGGAGAACCTCGTTCGCGCGAGCTTGGATGCCTTTCACACCATTGTCTGGCCGCTGGAGCTGCGCGGCACGCTGGTCGCGGCGCTGCGTCTGCTCCATTCCCTTCAGCAGCCGCTGGCGCAGGTCGAGGACGCTGCAGAGGCGGCACTGCGGCTCTACGACCTGGCGACGTCCTTGCCCAACCTTGCCGCGACTGATCTAGAGGGACTTGACTGGCAGGCGCTCGATGAGGAGGCGTTTGAGATGATGCTCCTCGGGCCGAAGGCGGGCGCCAGCGGCCAACCGTCGGGCCAGCCTCTCCCCACAGGCTCGGAGGATGCGTACGAAAGCCCGCAGCCGGTCGACTTCCGCGGCGACTTCAAGCCGGAGCTCGTCCAGCTCCTGATGCGCCTGCGGCTGCAGGAGGGCATGAAGGCGCCCGAGGGGATGGCGCCGCTGACCGCCGAGCAGTTGCGGGAGCTACTGGAGAAGAGCGTCGAGATCACTGTCGGCGCGCTGGCGGAGGGCGACCTGTCGTCGAGCATCGGCCTCTTCCTGACCAACCTCGAGAAGGAGGCGGGCATGCCGATACCGGACGAGCAGGTCGAGGTGAAGGACGGCCAGCCGTTCGCCGAGGTAGCGCGGGAGGAGAAGGGCGTGGTCGCGGAGACGCAGGAGTTCTGGTACGACGAGTGGGACTTCCGCGCCGCCGACTACAAGCCGCGCTGGTGTCGCGTCCTCCAGCGGCCGCTGGAAGAGGGCGACGAGGCGTTCTACGAGGAGACGCTACGTCGCTACAGCGGGCTGGCGGCCAAGACGCGCAAGCAGTTCGAGCAACTCCGGCCGGAGCTCTTCCGCAAGATCAAGCGCCTCCACGACGGCGAGGACTTCGACCTGGACCTGGTCATCGAGTACTTGACGGAGAAGCGTGCCGGCCACACGTTCACCGACAAGGTCTACTGGCGGCGGAACAAGGTGGAGCGGCAGGTCGCGGTTGCCTTCCTTCTGGATATGAGCGCGTCGACGGACGAGGAGATCGAGAAGCGGAAGCAGAAGTACGACGATCAG
This sequence comes from Dehalococcoidia bacterium, assembly GCA_050014295.1. Classification (GTDB taxonomy): domain Bacteria; phylum Chloroflexota; class Dehalococcoidia; order DSTF01; family JALHUB01; genus JBEKDP01. Next base: position 3,396 of record JBEKDP010000171.1, read on the forward strand.
GGCGGCGACGACCCCCGCGCCTACCTGGAGTGGCTCACCAAGCGGAAGGCGGAGGCGTTCCTCGGGCCACCGAAGCGCATCATCGACCTGGAGAAGGAGAGCATGGTGCTCCTCATCGGCGCGCTGGAGGCAATAGGCGACGACTATGGCATCTACGGCTTCTCGGGCTACGGGCGCGACAATGTGGAGTTCTACGTCCTCAAGGACCTCGACGAGCCGCTATCGGACGAGGTGAAGGCGCGCATCGACAAGACGGAGCCGATCCGGTCGACGCGGATGGGGCCGGCGATCCGGCATGCGACGGCGAAGCTGCAGGAGCACGACGCGAAGGTGCGCATCCTGTTCCTGGTCTCGGACGGACGGCCGCAGGACCACGGCTACGGGCGCGACCGGACGGAGCGGGAGTACGCCATCAACGATACGCACCAGGCGCTGATGGAGGCGAAGCGGAAGGGGATCGTGCCGTTCTGTCTGACGGTCGACCGCGAGGGGCACGAGTATCTGGGGCAGATGTGCGAGGACATCGACTACGAGATTCTGGGGGACATCGAGTCGCTGCCGAGCCGGCTGCCGACGCTGTACCGCCGCCTGACGGAGTAGGGGCCAGCGCTAGCCCGCTCGCCGGCGTCGCCTTGCATACCAGCCGCCTGCCCCGAGAACGACGATCCCTGCCGCAGCGCCGGCGAGGGCGAGGTAGGGCGGAGCCGATGAGCCGCCTGAAGCCGTCGCCTCAAGCGATGACGTGTCTGCGTCGGGCGCATCGGCGATGCCGCCGACATTGGCGACGCATCGACAATCATTGAGCCCATTACAGTGCGGCTTCTTCGGATCCTTACAGTCAGCATCTGTGGCGCACTCGGCTCCGCACTGTCCCGGTGCGCAGACGACAGTTGGCGTGTCGTATTTGCATTTGCACTCTGACGTGCAAGAGCCCCAAATGTTAGGGTACTTGAGAAGACTGTGTCCCAAGTAGCAGGTGTCGAGTTGTGAGCAACGCTCGGCCAAGGGGCCTGGTGGATCGCACTCTTCTGGCGGCTCGACTGTCTGGTTGCCGCATACGGAGTAAGG
>JBEKDP010000172.1:0-4442 GCA_050014295.1 Dehalococcoidia bacterium
CGTCTTGCAGAGGGTTCGCCTTGCAGAGTTGGTAGGCCTTCGCCAGTAGATTGCCTCCAACGTCCGTGAGGACGGCCTTCGTCGAGGTTGAACCGCCGTCCAGCCCCATGTATGCTTCCACGACCTGGCCGGGCGGGAAGGCGGGAGGCGTGAACGGCTTTGTGCCGTAGAGACGGCGGAACTCCTCGATGTCTTCCCCAGGGGCGAGGGGACCCCGCTGGCCGGTGTCCTGCTTCGCTTTACGCCGGCCGAGGTCGATGTACTCCACCAGCGCTGCCGTCACGGAGTAGGTGCTGGCGAGTCCCTCCTCCTGCTGCCCGTAGAGGGCCGCCCCGAAGGCGGCGTAGTACAGAGAGTGCTCCGGCACAACGATTAGCTCCTCGGCGGTGGAGCCGACGGGCAGCGCCAGCCCCCGCTCCTCCCAGAGGCGCGGCACATGTCGCCGCCATGCCTCCTGCAGACAGGGGAAGAAGGTGTTGGGGCCGCCCAGGAGGAGCACCTTGGGGCGCAGAACGTTGCCGCGGGTGAGCACGCTAAGGTTCTGCTGGACAATCGCCTCAAACAGGGAGACCATCAGATCCTCGGGGGCGACGCCCTGCTTCTGAAGGCTGTTCATATCGGTCTCCGCGAAGACGCCGCACTTGCCGGCGACAGGGTGCACCTTCGCGTTGGCGTGCCGCAACTCCTGGAGCTGCGCCGGGCTCAGGTGCAGCTTCGCCGCGATGCGGTCGATGACAGCGCCCGTGCCGCCGGCGCACTTATCGTTCATGTTGGCGAGCTTCCGCTTGCGGCCCGTCTTCGGGTCCTCCCGCCAGATGATGATCTTCGCGTCCTGCCCTCCCAGCTCGATGACCGAGCCCACGTCCGGCTGCAGCGCTTCCGCCGCCAGCGAGACGGCGCTGACCTCCTGCACGAACCGCGCCCCAATGTAAGGGGCGAGCGTCGCGCCGCCGCTTCCCGTGACGAAGATGCGGAACTGCTCGGCGGGCAAGAGGAAGCGCGCTTCTATCTCCTTGAGAACCTCGAGAACCCTCTCCGCCTGGCGCGTCTCATGGAGGCGGTAGTCGGCGCAGAGGATCTCCTTGCTGTCGGGCGTGACGACCACGTACTTGACCGCGGTCGAGCCGACGTCAAGCCCGATTATGAGCTCGCGGTGAGACGCGCCGTCCCCGTCCTGACGCGGTGTCAAGACCGACGACGACGAAGCATGTGTAGTACCGTCACCCTCAACCTCCAAGATCTACCCGCGATGCCATCCCCCGAAGAGGACGAGCCCCGCCGGCGTAAGACGTGAGTGGAAGCTCGGCTCCTGCGATCTCTAATAATACCAGTTAACATGCCCTCAATGAACGCTACCACAATCCATGCTAGTGCGACCACCACCCCCAGCCGCAACGAGTCGGAGCATCTGCTCGGGAATCGCCTGGTTGCTGCGTCGGCCGCCTGCTTGACTTTCCCGCGCATTTGCTGCCGCAGGTTCCCCGGCTCCCCAACGGCTGGCCCACGCGGGACCCGCCAGAGCAGCGAATGACGCGACCCGCCCGGCGAGGTGGGCTACAATGTATTCGCCGCGAAAGGTGAGCGGAGCGGTTCGGTCGGGCTTGGAGGCGGACGCACTGGTGACTCCGGAGAACGGGGACGGCATGACCTCAGCAAACCGCAGGGACGTCTGGCTGCGGATGGACGACGACGCCCTCCTGAAGGAGTGCAGACAGGAGCGGTACCGTGCGAGCGGCCCCGGAGGCCAGCGCCGGAACAAGGTCGAGACGGCTATCCGCCTCCACCACTTGCCCAGTGGCTTCAGCGCACAGGCTGAAGAGTCGCGCTACCTGCAGCAAAACCGTGTCCGGGCCCTCAAGCGCCTGCGCGAGCGTCTGGCACTGGAGCTGAGAGTTCCGTTCGATCTGGAGTCGCCGCCCTCAGTGCCAGAGTTCCAGGCACAACGAAGCCCCAATGGCGGCCTTGCCGTGAACCGCAGCAACCCGTCCTACCCGATAGTCCTGGCCACCGTGCTCGACGCCCTTGAAGCATCGCAAGGAAGCTATGCCAAGGCCGCTCACGCCCTCGGACTCACCACAAGCCAGGTCCTGCGGTTTGTGCGCTCAGACCCCCAGATCCCCCGAACCACCCGGAGCATTCGTCGAACGACTAACTGAACGTCGGGACGGACGGACGAGGCTCCTCCGCCCCCTCGTCGATAGGGCAGCAGTTGACATAACACCGACCTCGCTCGTGCCCACGCCTTAATGACAAACCGCGTGGACGAAACCGCGTGGGCGGCGCATACTAGATGACATGAGAAGACTCTTGATCATAGCGCTGGGAGCCGTCCTGCTCGTGGGGTGCGACTCGGGCGCAATCGTCCTCCACCTCGCCGGCGGCAACATAAGCGAGGCGGACTACCGTGAGGGCGTGGACCTGGCCTTACAGAGCCCCGCTGCCAGGTCAGGCGACTTCGTGGTCTGCGGGCAACTCCGTGGACTTTCCGCCTCCAACGCGATCCCCGGGCAGGACAGCGACATGTGCGGCTGGATCAGAATGCCGGGGCAAGGAGAAACAGCCGGCGGTGATCGTGCGGGCCAAGCGGAAACAAACACGGACAGTGTGACTGCGCAGAGCATCATCGACCAGGAGTGCGCCCGGTTCTTCAAATAGTCTCATGGTGAGCGACGTTGTCGTTGGCCAAGTGCAGCGGTATATGGGCTATGTGGCAGAAGAGCTTGCCGAGAAGGAGCAGAAGGTAGCGGGTGTGATCATTGCGCTGGAAGATGATCTGAGGATTCGGCGGGCGCTTGCAGTAGCCCCCAACATCACCTTTTATAAGTACCAAGTCAGTTTCAAGCTGTTTAAGGCGTGACATACGGGAATTAGGCGACATCGCCGGATGGAGGGTTTTGTAACCAAATCGAGCCGCCCACCCCGTCGATCTCTCAACCGGCAGTGGAGCAGCTCGATGATTGTCAATGGCGGAGACGGGGGAGTTCCCACCTCCCACAACTCCACCAGCCCCAGTCGTTCTGCCACGAATTCGGCCTCAGTGGGGCGCCTACGCCGTCCTGTGGAGGGAGGCGGCGTGAGCGCGAACCTACTCCGAGAGGCTGCCCTGGCCCGCGCCCGCGAGGGCGCGTGTCTCGTGCCGGTTTGGTGGACGGACGGCAGCGGAACCTGCGCCTGCCCAAAGGGCAGCGATTGCTCCTCCCCCGGCAAACACCCACTGACACCCAATGGCCTCGACGACGCCTCGAACGATCCGGCGAGTATCACGCGCTGGTGGACGAGGTGGCCTTGCCGCTTATCCCCGCTAACCCAGGACGTTGCGCGGATGCGCGTGCTGGCCTGCGAGGACGGCTCTGGTACCTGCACGAGCAACATAGAGGGTGGACTCGTTTTCGGGGGCAGGCCACTGTTGCTAGAGTAGGTGGGTGCCCGACTCTGTCGCTGGCCGCGTTTTCGAGGGAGACAGAAGGCGCAGGATGAGCATGAAGCCAATGGCGCATCCCGCGGCCAGGTAAAGGAACTGAACCCAGGTCGTCGATACGTCGCTTCCGGCCATGATCCCGTGCGTGAGGGCCATGACCCAGACGACGAAGCTCAGGTAGTGCATGAGGCGCCACGTCTTGTGGCCGATGAACCTTCGGACATAGAAGGACGCAACCAGCGCCGCCGTGAGATAGAGGGAGAACGTCCCAAGAGCCACCGCAACGGGGCGCCAAGATGACGCGAAGGGCAGAAGAACCGCCGCAAGAGTGAAAGACACGTGGCGGTTCGCGAGCAGCAGCAGTACGTGGAGCACGACGAAGGCAACCGCCAGAAGCGAGAGCGTCCGGTGTGCCTCGAAGACCAGCGCCCGTAGCATGAGTTTGTCGAGGGTCCTGGTCTTGACGGCGATGCCCAGGAACACCGACGTGGAAACAAGTATGAAAGCGACGAGGCCGGAGGCCCGGATCATCTCCCAGACGACCATATCCCCGCTCCCCCGCCAGGCTTGCCAGCGGCCGGCGCTGCCGCCCGGGCGGCTGCCAGGGCGAATACCCACGGACGCAACCACCTAGTACTCACGCAGTTCCTCCATCTTGAGACTCCATACCGGCATTCCTTGCTCGGGCACAAGGACGGCGCCGCAGCCATCCCTCGACTCGATGTAGGACAGCCCGGCTCCCATCCCCATGAGGAAGACGGTCTTGGCCAGCACTTCGGCGTCGGTGGCGGTCGCCGCAACGACAGTCACGGAAAGGAGGCCGGTCGCGGCTGACATGCCGGTGGCCGGGTCGATGAGGTGATGGGCCCAACCAGCGGGCGTATGCCACCGGCGTCTAGCCGCTGTCGAGGTTGCCACAGCCCCGTCGCGGACCCTTATGCCGCCGATGTCGCTATCAGGGCGGAAAGGGTCTTCTATGCCCACCAGCCAGCCGCTTGCATTGGGGCCCGGCCCAACCGCCCGC
>JBEKDP010000173.1:0-4367 GCA_050014295.1 Dehalococcoidia bacterium
GATACCTCCCGCCGTAGCCCGCCGAAGAGGAAGGCGTACTATAATGGAGCCCACGGAGGCAGCGAGATGACGACTGGTGTGGCAGCGGGAGACTTCGAATCTCTCTATCGCGGGCACTACTCGGACGTGCACCGCTTCGTCTTCCAGTTCGTGCAGGATGCCTCGCTGGCCGACGAGCTGACCCAGGACGCTTTTCTGAAGGCGTATCAGGCGTGGGGAGACTTCCGCGGCGAGGCGCCGCAGCGCATCTGGCTCCTGCGCATCGCCCGCAACGTCTGCCTGGACCACCTGCGCAGCCCCCGCTCGCGCAAGACCGCCTCCCTCGAGGACGAGCAGGTCGAAGGGCGGGACACGGGTGTGGCGGGGGACATTCTGGGGAAAGAGCCACCCCCCAGCGTCGAGCAGTCGGCTCGCGAAACGGAGATGACCGGCTGTGTGCAGCAGTTCGTCCTGAGCCTGCCGGAGACGCTACGGACGCCTCTCATCCTGCATGACGTGGAGGGACTGACCAACCGCCAGATCGCTCAGGTGCTGAGCTGTTCCCTGGAGGCGGCCAAAATGCGCCTTCATCGGGCTCGGGCGGCGCTACGGAAGCTGATGGAGCAGCGTTGCGACCTCTTCCACGACGAGCGCAACGTCCTCTCCTGCCTGCCCCTGGACAAACGGGACAGCGGCCTCTTTGGTGTGCCCCCTACTTCTCCTCCGCCAGCCACCGCTTGAGGTGCTGGATCGACGTCACCGGTGACGGCCTCACCCCGTTCAACATCGCCAGATAATAGCTCACGTGGTCCCCGAACAGGATCGCCGTCAGCACCCGGCTCAGATCGCCGTCGCCCCGCGCCTCTACCGTCGCGCTCTCCACGCCCGCCGCCTCCAGCGCGTCGTGCGTCGCGTTATAGCGCAGTATGTTTCGCGGGTTCAGCCCGCGATGGTACAGGAACACCACGAACGCCCGCGCCGCGATCTCCTTCGGCAGCCCGAACCCCTCGATCGCGTTGTGGTTCAGCTCCGACAGCTCCTCGTAGAACGCCCACACCTTCCCGTTCTCGTTGAGCTGCGTCTTCCAGCGATGCGCCGCCTCCGTCAGCACCTCCGCCCCGAAGACGACCGGCAGCTTCCCCTGCAGGCGCGTCGCCAGTTGCTTCGCCGCGTTCCCCTCCAGCGGCACCGTCTCAGCGATCTCCAGCCGCAGCTTCTCCATCTCCGCAATCGCCTCGTCCACCGCCGGTCCCTGCTTCGCCAGCACTCCCGTCGCCTCGCCGGCCGCCAGCAGCGACATCAGGCTGTGTCCCATCGCCGAGCGCGGCTCCCCCTCGTATTGGAACGTGTAGGCGGTGGCTCCCCACTCGCGGGCCAGTACCAGGAGCCTGCCGTTCGTCGTGATCACCATCTTCTTCGATGGCCCGCTGAGCGCCTTGCCGAACGACGTCAACACCTCCTCCGTCTCGCCGCTGAAGCTGGAGGCGATCACCAGCGTGCGCTCGTCCGCGGCTGGCGGCAGATCATACCCCCGATGGACGCTGACCGACTTGCGGCTGTGCCGTGTCGCCAGCGCCCGCAGGATATCGCCGGCAATCGCCGATCCGCCTAGCCCCAACACCAGTATTCGCTCCACGTGCGCGAAGCCGGCAGGGAAAGAGAACGCTTTCGCCGACTCCCACGCCTGGCGGCACTGCTCCGGCAGCCCGCCAATGCGACCCCCCAGGCCGTCTGGATCGAGCCGCCTGTAGGTCTCCGGGTCATCTAGAACGTGCATCGATATCCTATTCCCCTACGCCCTCCGGCAGCCCGGCCAGATCTCGGCCCGCTTTCAGAAGCTGGGGCACCAGCGCCTTATCCGGCACCTCCGTGTAGATGCGCAGCAGCGGCTCCGTGCCCGAGAAGCGCAGCAGCAGCCAGCCCCCGTTCTCCAGCTCATAGCGGAACCCGTCCTTGTTGTCCGCTCCGACCACCGCCACGCCCGCGACGCTCTTCGGCCGCGCCGCGGCCACCCGCGCCAGGACGGCGTCCTTCTCGGCGACGGGCATCCGGATGTCCGTCCGGTCGTAGTAATGGGGGCCCACGCGGTCGTACAGCTCGGCTAGCAGCGCCGAGGGCTGTTTCCCCGTCCGCGCCATGAAGTCGAGGAAGAACAGGCCGGCCAGAATGCCGTCGCGCTCCGGCAGGTGCCCTCGGAACGCATAGCCGCCGCTCTCCTCACCGCCGATGAGGCCGTTCGTCTCGATCATCTTCGGTCCCAGGTACTTGAAGCCGACCGACGTCTCGTAGACCGGCACCTTGTACAGCTCGCCCAGACGCAGCACCATCCGCGTCGTAGTCAGCGACTTGATGATCGGCCCCCGCTCGCCGCGGACCTCGAGCAGATAGTACGTCAGCAGCCCGAACACCTGGAGCTGGTCCACGTAGACGCCCGACTCGTCGACCAGCCCGAAGCGGTCGGCGTCGCCGTCGATCGCTAGCCCGACGTCGGCCCCGTGCGTGCGCACGGCCTCCATCAGCGCCGGCAGGTTACGCCCGATCGGTTCCGGCGCCCCGATGCCCGGGAACAGCGGGTTGCGCTCGCCGTGCACCTCGACCACCTCCAGCCGGCCGCCGGCGAGCAACTCCGGCAGATAGCCCTGACCACTCCCGTACATCGAGTCGACGCACACCTTCAGCTTCGCCGCTCGGATCGGCTCCAGGTCGACCATCTTCTTGAGCTGCGCTAGATACGCCGGCCGTGGGTCGAAGCGCACCAGCAGCCCTTTTCCCGCCGCTTCCTCCAGGCTCAGCCGCGGCGGCGGCGCCCCAGCCGCGATCTCGCCCAGTGGCGCTTCCAACTGCTCCACCACCTCTGGCGAGGCGCTGCCCGCGTACTCCGGCTTGTACTTGAAACCGTTATAGCGCCAGGGATTGTGGCTCGCCGTTATCATCGCTGCCCCGCCGGCGCCGATGTCCAGGATGCTCCAACTGACCGTCGGCGTCGGTGTTGCCCTGTCGCACAGGTAGACCTTCACTCCGTTCGCCGTCACGACCTCCGCTGCCGCCGCCGCGAAGTCCTCCGACGCGAAACGCGTGTCATAGCCGATCACCAGTCCCCGCGGCGCCATGCCGCTCGCCTTCAAGAAGCGTGCCACGCTCTGCGCGCATATCCGCACGTTCGCGAAAGTGAAATCGTCCCCGATGATCGCCCGCCAGCCGTCCGTCCCGAACTTTATCTCGCTCGCCATAGTTGGAGTCCTATCCTTCCCCTGAGAGATGTGCTGCTGCCTCGGTGATGTCCTTCACCGTATCGATAGCCTTCCAATAAGCGTCGCTCCGGAAACCGTACAGCTTCCCCGCTGCCGCCAACTCCGGGAACACGGTCGTCTCGTGGTCGCCCACGTCCGGCAGCATGGCGAAGAACTCGCGGTTCAGCACGTAGACGCCCGCGTTCACCCAGTAGGGCAGCAGCGGCTTCTCCTCGAAGCCCGCGACCCGCCGTCCGCGCGCCAGCCTCACGATGCCGAACGGGCTCCGCAGTGGTGCCAGCATCACCGTCGCCGTCGCCCCTGACCGCCTGTGAGCGAGCAGCAGGGGCGCCAGCGGCTGGTCCGTCAGATTATCTCCGTTCGTCCCGACGACGATCTGCTCGTCCGGCGGCACCTGCCGAAAGCCCTGCTTGAAAGCGCCCCCGCGGCCGAGCGGCGCGTCCTCAATCGAATAGCTCACGTGCAGCCCCCAGCGGTGCCCGTCCCCGAAGTGCCGCTCGATCGCCTCGTGCCGGTACCCGCAGAGCAGCACCGCGTCCGTCACCCCGTTTCGCGCCAGCCACTCCAGATGGTGCTCCAGGATCGGCTTCCCGTTGACCGGCACCATCGGCTTCGGCCGATTCGCCGTCAGCGGTCGCAGCCGCTCGCCCTTGCCTCCTGCCAGCACCAGCGCAAACACGACGTTCTACTCCCTAGCCCATTTCACACATCGCGACGATGTAACGCAAGCTCGACGGGCGGCCGCCTAGTTGGAAGTTTCCAGCAGCCTCAGGTAGTTGAACCAGCGCCCGTCCACCTGCACGCTCCTCGGCATATACAGCTCAAACGTCTTCGGGTTCGACAGGAAGGCAAGCCCCGCGCGGGTTGGCTGGGTGATCGTGGGATTCTGCCAGGACTTCTCGTCCCACGCTATGCCCGACAACCCATGCCACTCCACGTACAAGTCGGGCCGTCGCGACAGCACGTATTCCGCGTTGCTCCTCTCGTGGCCCGCCGTTCCAGATCCCGGGTTCGCTGTCTTCGTGTGGGCGATGACCTCATCGTTGAGCCCCAGATTGTCAATCGCCCGCAAATGAGAGTAGTACGGTATCTCGCCCGCCGCGTCCACCAGCACCACGTAGTCCGATGGAACATTGT
>JBEKDP010000174.1:0-4359 GCA_050014295.1 Dehalococcoidia bacterium
TGGCGGATCTTGCGCGGGAGCTGCTCGCGCTCTACGCCTCGCGCCACGTGCTCGGGGGCCATGCGTTCACCCCGGACACGCCCTGGCAGCACGAGCTCGAAGCGGCGTTCCCCTACGTTGAGACGCCCGACCAAACAACCGCCATGCAGGAAGTGAAAGCCGACATGCAGAGCGCCCGCCCGATGGACCGCCTCGTCTGCGGCGACGTCGGCTACGGGAAGACAGAGATCGCCATCCGCGCCGCCTTCAAGACCGTCATGGAGGGGATGCAGGTGGCGATGCTGGTGCCCACGACCGTGCTGGCGCAGCAGCACTACCAGACCTTCTGCGAGCGCCTCGCCGGCTTCCCCGTCCGCATCGAGATGCTCTCCCGCTTCCGCTCGGGCAAAGAGCAGCAGCAAGTGGTTAGCGACCTGAAGCTGGGCACCGTCGACGTCGTCATCGGTACGCACCGTCTACTTCAGCGGGACGTCCAGCTCCAAGACCTGGGGCTCGTTATCATCGACGAGGAGCAGCGCTTCGGTGTGGCGCACAAGGAGCGCCTCAAGCAGATGCGGCAGCAGGTCGACGTGCTGACGCTGTCCGCGACGCCCATCCCGCGCACGCTTCACATGGCTCTCGGCGGCATCCGCGACATGTCGGTCATGGACACGCCGCCGGAGGAACGCTTACCGATCAAGACCTACGTCCTCGAACAGGACGACCACATCATCCGCGACGCGATCCTGCGAGAGCTGGAGCGCAAGGGGCAGGTCTATTTCGTGCACAACCGGGTGTTCAATATCGAGTCCGTCGCCCAAAAGCTGCGCACCCTCGTGCCGGAGGCCGAGATCGCCGTAGCCCACGGCCAAATGCCGGAGGATCAGCTCGAGCACGAGATGGTTCAGTTCGTGAAGGGGCGCGTCGACGTGCTGGTCTGCACCACGATCATCGAGTCGGGGCTGGACATACCCAACGTCAACACCATCATCATCAACCAGGCGCACCGCCTGGGGTTGGCGCAGCTCTATCAGTTGCGCGGTCGCGTTGGCCGTGGCGCCAGCCGCGCCTACGCCTACCTTCTCTACGACCGCCACCGCTCCCTCACGGAGCCCGCCCAGAAGCGACTCCAGGCGATATTCGAGGCGACCGAGTTGGGCGCCGGCTTCCAGATCGCCCTCCGCGACCTCGAAATCAGGGGCGCCGGCAACCTCCTCGGCGCCGAGCAGAGCGGACACATCGGCGCCGTCGGCTTCGACCTCTACACACGCCTGCTCGCCGATGCGGTCGAGCGACTGAAGGCGCTGGAGCGCGGCGAGAAGCCGCCGGTGCCCTCGACTGCTCAGCCGCCGCTTACCATCGACCTGCCGCTGGCAGCACATATCCCGGAGGCGTACGCGCCCGACCTCAACCTGCGCCTCGCCCTCTATCAGCGCATGGCGCGCGTGCAGAACGTGCCGGAGGTCGAGGAGCTGACGCAGGAAATGCGCGACCGCTTCGGCCCGCTGCCGGAGCCGGTGCAGACGCTGCTCTACGTCGTACGGCTGCGGGCGCTCGCCAGGGAAGCGAGCGTGCAGTCAATCCAGGGGGAGGACGGACAGGTCGTCGTCAGAATGGCCGGCGGCCAGCGCCTGCCGCAGGAGCGGCTGCGACGCCAGGCGCCGGAGGGGACATGGATCGGCCCGACGTCGCTGCGGCTCAGCCGGACCCGACTGGGAGAGCATTGGCGCGGGGCGCTCCTCGCCGTGATGGAGGGACTAGCAGCGGAGGCGACCGCCGGCGTCGAGGCCTGACGGTCGGCGCCGGGCGGCCGGCTGCTAGCGATTGGCCTCAGCGTAGCCCACGTGCCACTGACCGGCAGCGCTCCTCGCCGAGTACCAGACGCGCACCCGCTTCGCCGCGTCGTCGTAGATGAAAGTCGATCTGTAGATTCGGTCGCTATCCCAATCAGCGCCGGGGGTCAGCACCGGCTCCGTCTGCACGTCCCAACTCAGCCCATCCCTGCTCCTCGCCAGCCGCAGGTTCGAGCCCGCAACCGGCGAGTCCACGAAGAGCATCCAATACTCCCCACTGACGTATTGCACGTCGAGATGCCAGGGCAACGCCGCCAGGGTCACCGGCTCCACGGGTGACCAGTGGACGCCATCGTTGCTCGTCGCGTGAACGACGGCGCCGTCGGGGGTCGCCATCCAGACCCCGAAACTGCCTTCGCGGTAGACGACGGCCGGCGACAGGTAGATAGGGTTGGTGCTCAGGTCCCAGCTCATCACCGTCTCCGGCCCGCTCCAGTTGACACCGTCGGCGGACTTCAGGAGGCGTACGTTGTTCTCGTTCACCGAACCGCAGCGGCTTGTGCGCATGAGTTCTATATAGTAGACGTACAGTTCGTCGGTCTGCGGGTTGTAGACGATGTCGGGGTCATTGTTATGGTCGCAGGCGGGCGGCGGCACGAGTGGATTCGACAGGCCGGACGGCACCGTCCACGAGACGCCATCGTTGGAAACGACGATGCTCGGGTTCTCGCGAGTATCGGTGTCGTAGGGATACGGAGTTGAGGCCATCCAGTACTTGTAGCCGTGCCAGCCATCGGGGAAGTACGCGATATCAGGGTGCACCGTCTGGCCGCTGCCATCGTAGGTCGGAATCTCCTGGTAAGCGGCGGCGTTGCTCAGCACGAGCGGCTCGAAAGGGGATGGGCTCGGCTCCACGGCTTCGGGCGTCCCTTCCACCGCCGTCCGGCTGTGCCCGCAGCCTGTAACGGCGAGGGCGACGAACAAACCGAGTGCGAACGCCGCACGCAACTTCGTGATCGTTTCCGCCACTCCAGGTCCTTCCCGCTGTCGACTCGCCCCACCTAGAGTGACGACCGCTGCCGCCGCTGTCAAGTGGTCGCACCGGTTTGACACGACGCCCAGGCCAGGATAGAATTCCAGGGCTGCCAGCGGTGGCTGGGAGGATGTTCGCCTCAGGAGGGCAGTTGGAGAAGGTCTCACTATCCCGCATCGGGCCCGTCAGCCTGCCCCAAAACGGCCGCATTCCTATAGTCGCGGGGATATACGCTCTTGGTCTAGGTCTCTACCTGGTGATCGAGCCGACGCAGGGCTGGCTGCTGCCATTCGTCGCTGTCCTCGTCGCCCTCGGCACTGACGGCATTGTCCGGTCGCACCCGAACAGCGTCTTCCGCGAGGCGCTGGATACTGCGCCCTACCTCTTGGTGCCGACGATCCTGACGCTCGCCTCCGGCTTCTTTCTCGAAGACACCGTCGTCAGCTACTGGACGTTGCTGGCGGCGCTGGTAGCGGGTGGCCTAATGGCGGCCGTCCTCTACGCCGAGTACCTCTCCGTCGACACCGATGCCGGGCTTTATCCTGCGGCGCGCTTCGTCCTCAACGTGGCCACCTACCTGAGCGCCTTTGGCCTCTACGCGGCGATGTACGACTTCGGGCTCGGCCTCGTGCGCTCCGCCTTCTGCGTAGGGCTGATCGGCTTCGTTCTGTCGGCAGAGATCCTGCGTGAGACCGAGACCATGCCGCCGCCGGTGGCGCGAGAGAGCCTGCGCTCGTTGGGGTTCGCGGCGGCGATCGGCCTGATTGTGGCCGAGGCGCGGTGGGCGCTTTACTTCGTCCCTCTGGACGGCTTTTTGGCTGCGGTCGTACTGCTGCTGTTCTTCTACGTCGCCAGCGGCATCGTGCAGCACTATGTTACGGGGCACCTGTCCTGGCCGGTCAGCGTCGAGTTCGCCCTGGTGGCGTCGCTAGGGCTGCTGATGGTTGTCCTCGGCAGTACGCTAGCGGGGGCGTGACGCGCCGCTGGCGAAGCCGGCGCTCTACTCATGGCTTGTCGGCGACTTGTCGAGGGTGGCTGCGTCTGGTAGGATGTTCGAGGTCGGGGTGTAGCGCAGCCCGGTAGCGCACCTGAATGGGGTTCAGGAGGTCGTGGGTTCGAATCCCACCGCCCCGACCAGATTCAATATCCGGCCTTTCACCGCGGCTACTCCCCCGAAAACTTACGAGTTAAGAGGTCCTCTACCCTTTCAGGAAGTCTTGACACGACCTCTTCCCCGATTGAATCGATGTCGTAGGGAGACTTCCTGACTGGTATTCAGGAGGTCATCGGCGCAGGTCGACATCTGGGAGTGACCTGCCCCCTTTCTTCGGCCCAGTATCCTCTATTCTCTCGCTCAAGAGTAACATTGGATCTGGACTCGTTTTCGGGGGGCAGGTCACGTTCGCCCTGTTGTATGCGCAGACCTTGGCTTTCAAGGACGGAAGCTTTGGCACCGTCGTCGCCACCTTCGTGTTCTGCTCGGTGCCCGACCCAGTAGCCGGCCTGCGCGAGAGTTGAGGCGAGTTTTGCGGCCGGGCGGGCAACTCCTTCTGC
>JBEKDP010000175.1:0-4348 GCA_050014295.1 Dehalococcoidia bacterium
CCTCAGCCGTCGCCCGGCGAGCTGCTGCTGCGGGTCGCCGCCTGCGGCGTATGTCGCACCGATCTGCAGATCTGCGAAGGGGATATCGAGCCGCGGCGCCTGCCGGTCGTGCCCGGCCATCAGATCGTGGGCCGCGTCGAGGCCGTCGGCGACGGCGTGAGTGGCTGGCAGGCCGGCGATCGCGCGGGGGTCGCCTGGCTCGCCGGGACCTGCGGGAAGTGCGCCTACTGCCTGAGCGGTCGCGAGAACCTGTGCGCCGAGGCGCGTTTCACCGGCTGGGACCGCGACGGCGGCTACGCAGAGTACGCGACCGCGCGGGCCGACTTCGCGCTGCCGCTGCCCGAGGGCTTCGACGACCTGGCGGCGGCGCCGCTGCTCTGCGGCGGTGTCATCGGCTACCGGTCGCTGAAGCGCAGCGGCATCAAACCCGGCGGACGGCTGGGGCTCTACGGCTTTGGCGCATCGGCGCTGCTGGCGATCCAGGTAGCGCGACACTGGGGCTGCGAGGTCTACGTCTGCACGCGGTCGCGGCGGGAGCAGAAGCGGGCGGAGCGTCTGGGAGCGCGCTGGACCGGCGGCTACGACGAGCTCCCGCCGGTGCCGCTCGATGCGGCGGTCACGTTTGCGCCGGCCGGCGAGGTCGTCGTCGCCGCGCTACGGGCGGTCGACCGCGGGGGCACGGTGGCGATAAACGCCATCCACCTCGATAGAGTGCCGGAGTTTCCCTATGAGTTGCTCTGGTGGGAGCGCAACCTGTGCAGCGTCGCCAACTTCACGCGCGCCGACGCCCGCGAGTTCCTGGCGCTGGCGGCGGCGATCCCGATCCACACCGAGGCGGAGTTCTTCCCTCTCGAAGACGCCAACGAGGCGCTGCGGCGACTGTCGGCGGGCGAGGTGTCGGGGGCTGCGGTGCTGACGATGAGCACGCGCTAGCGCCGCTGCGTCGCAGGCCTGACCGCCGGAAGCCGCGGGTGGCTCCAACGCGCTGCCGCGCGGTGAATCCGCCTTTCCCATGTCCCTCGCCTTCGGGCCAGAGGTCGCTCACCGCGTTCGGGCCGGAAGAATCGCGATTTCCCCGCTTCGACCAGTCCCAGGTAGGTCACGACCATCGCCACGAGGATGGCGAGGAAGCCGATTGGCAGCGCCGTAAACCCGAGCACGCCCGCCACCGGCGAGAACGGGAGCACGACGCCGGTGGCGGCGCAGGCCAGCGTCGTCGCCAATAGCGGGCGGCTGGGGCGGCTGCGGAAGAACGGGATCCGCCGGGTGCGGATGACGAAGATCACCAGCGTTTGCGTGGCGAGCGACTCCACGAACCAGCCGGAGTGGAACAGCGTTTCGCCGGCATTGAACACCCAGAGCATGACCCCAAAGGTGAGGAAATCATAGAGCGAGCTGATAGGGCCGAAGAACATCATGAACTTGCGGATGAAAGAGGTGTCCCAGTGCGCCGGAGCCTGCAGCAGCTCCTCGTCGACGTTGTCCGTGGGGATGGTCATCTCGCTCACGTCGTACAACAGGTTGTTGAGCAGTATCTGCGGCGGCAGCATCGGCAGGAAGGACAGAACGAGGGACGCGCCGCCGGCGCTGAACATGTTGCCGAAGTTGGACGACGTCCCCATCAGCACGTACTTGATGGTGTTGGAGAATACGCGCCTGCCCTCGACTACGCCGCCCGCGAGGATGCCCAGGTCCTTGTCCAGCAGCACGATGTCGGCGGCGTCCTTGGCCACGTCGGCACCCGAATCCACAGAGATGCCGACGTCGGCGTCATGCAGCGCCACCGCGTCGTTTACCCCATCGCCGAGGAAGCCGACATCGGCGCCCAGTGTCCGCTGGGCCCGGATGATCCGCGACTTCTGCTCGGGGGTCACGCGGGCGAAGATTGTAGTCGAAGGCAGCGCGGCCACCAGCTCCGCGTCGC
Organism: Dehalococcoidia bacterium; assembly: GCA_050014295.1. Lineage (GTDB taxonomy): Bacteria > Chloroflexota > Dehalococcoidia > DSTF01 > JALHUB01 > JBEKDP01. Next base: position 1,925 of record JBEKDP010000175.1, read on the forward strand.
TGAGGGCGTCCAGGCGCGTGCCGGTGAGCGTACCGGCGACGGGGATCCCCAGGTCGGCGCAGAGCTTGACCGCCACCCGGTCGTTGTCTCCGGTGACGATCTTAACGGTGATGCCGAGTCTGTTGAGCCGTTCGATGGAAGCGCCGGCGTCGGGCTTCGCACGGTCGACAAACGTTAGGAACCCGGCGAACGAGAGGTCGTGCTCGTCCTGAGGGCCGATGGTTGAAAGGCCGGCTCCGTCACGGGTGGCTACCGCGACGGTCCGGCTGCCCGCGTCGAACTGCGCATTCAGCAGGTCGTGCACGCTCTGCGGGACATCGTGGCAGAGGGCAAGCACCGACTCGGGCGCCCCCTTCGTTATCAGGCGGCCGGCGCCATCCTTGTCCCGCACCAGCACCGACATCCGCTGACGGTCGTAGTCAAAGGGCGCCTCGGCCAGACGGGCGAAGTCCGAGACGCGGGCGGCGGCGGCCTGGGGAGCGTCCCACAGGGCGCGGTCCAGCGGGTTCCCCCCGACGACGGCGCCGCCTTCCAGGACCGCCGAGTTGCAGAGCAGGCCGAGAAGCAACGGCTCATCAGAAGCGTTGCCGGCGGGATCGAGGGCCGCCGAGAAGGTGATCTGACCTTCCGTCAGGGTGCCCGTCTTGTCGGTGAACAGGACCTCGATGTTGCCCAGGTCCTCGATGCTCACGAGCCGCTTTACGATCACTGACTTGCGGGCAAGATGACGGGCGCCGGTCGAAAGGCTGATTGTGACGATGGCGGGCAAGAGCTGCGGCGTCAGCCCCACCGCGATGGCCAGGGCGAAGAGCGCGGAGTCGAGAAGCGACCTCTGCAGCGCAGCATTGATGACGAAGATGGACACGGTGAGAACGACCGTAACCTTCACGAGCAGGAGGGAGAAATCGCGGAGACCGAGCTGGAAGCCGGTCTCCTCCTGCGCTTCGCCGAGGCGGACGGCAATGCGACCGAAGGCGGTACTTCTTCCGGTCTGCACCACGACGCCTCGGCCGTTGCCTGTGCGCACCACGGTGCCCATGAATGCGCACGATGGGAGATCGAGGGGCGACTCGGAGGCAGGCGCAGGAGGGATGCTCTTCTCCGCCGGCGTCGCCTCGCCTGTCAGCATCCCCTCATCGCACGTCAGACCGCTCGCCTCCAGGAGACGGAGGTCTGCCGGCACCACGTCGCCGACCGCGAGACTGACGACGTCACCGGGCACGAGCGCCGTGACGCTGACCTGGAGGACCTTGCCCTCGCGAAACGTGAGGGCGTCATGACGAACGCGGGAGTGCAGCGCCTCCACGGCGCGGGCGGCCCGGAATTCGTTGAAGAACCCGAGCCCGACGCTGAGCGCCATGATGCTGAATATGATCAGGGCGTCGGTGCGCTCGCCGACGAACAGCGACGTGGCTGCCGCCGCGACCAGCAGGACAAGCAGCGGGCTCTTGACCTGGCGGAGCAGCACGTCTAGAGCGTTCGCGCCGTGGTTGCGGATGGCGTTGGGGCCGACTTTGCCCAGCCGGCGCGTTGACTCGACCGCGCTCAGGCCGCTGTCGGAACTGCCCAGCCGTTCGAGCACGACCGGCGCGTCGAGGCGGCCCGCCGCCGCGAGTTCGAGCTCTTGCCAGCCGTTTTCGCTGGTGCTTGAATCAGCCATCAACCGTTTGCTGAGCCTGACGCCGCAGGACGCCGGAAGCCGAACGCGTTTGCGAGCTCAGGCTGGAGATTGCCTTGTTCACGGGCTCAAGTTACCACATCGGAATGCAGTCTTCCAACTCCGACGAGAAGTCGGCGACGGGGAGCCCTGCAGGGCGCTGCCATCGCGGAACACGACAGCGTGATTAGCGTCCGGTGAGAATTGACACATGTGACGATTTGCCGGACGGCCTTGACAATCGCATGAGCGACAGCTAGGCTGAAGGTCGACGCGGTCGAGGCGGGATCGCGGAGTGATGGGAGGCGAGCGGGCTTCGAGCCGCGTTCGCCGTCGGGGGGTGAGCCGATGCTACTCAGACAGCAAATCAGCAGGCGGCGGTTCCTGGGCGTGACGGCGATGGCGGCGGCCGCTACGACTCTGGCTTCGGCGTGCGAGCTCCCTCTGACATGGCCGGCTACCGGTCGGTTGCCCCACCTGGCTTGGGTGTGGCACTTCGGCGTCGATGGCCCGCCGGAGCGGATCGCCTCGGTCCTGGCCCAGAACAAAGTGGGGATCATCCTCAAGGCCTTCAACGGCACCCAGTGGATGTCGACTTGGGACACTACCCGTTACGCCATTACCGGCCCGGACCAGGTAGCTGCGCTTGCCAAGTACTTCGAAAACAACGGCGTCCCGTTCCACACCTACGGCGTGGTGCAGGGCCTGGACCCGCAACGAGAAGCGGACATGTGCGCCCAGGTCATCGGCGCCGGCGCGCGAAGCGT
>JBEKDP010000176.1:0-4344 GCA_050014295.1 Dehalococcoidia bacterium
CCTAACACTGGTGGAAGCGTACGGCCATGAGCCGTTGCCTGTACGCGAGTTGGCTCAGCGCAACGGAGTGCCCGAACGCTATCTAGAGCACATCCTGCTCGATCTTAAGGCAAAGGGGCTGATCAAGAGCCTGCCCGGCCGGCACGGCGGCTACGCTCTCGCCAAGTCACCGGCGGAGATAACGATGGGTCAGGTGGTTCGGCATTTCGATGGCCTACTCGCTCCCATCGCATGCGTTTCCACAACACGCTACCGGCGATGTGACCGGGAGGAGTTCTGCTCTTTCCGCCGAGTCCTTCTTGAGGTCCGGAACGATGTCGCACGTGTGATGGACAACGCCACACTGGCAAAGGTATACGCGAGGAAGCCCGTGCTTAATGAGGAGGTCTTCACCGAAGCGTGGGCCGCCGGCGCAGGCATATGATTCGCCAGAGTTGGAGCGGCCCTTGGCGGCCTAGAAGACTGAATCTGTTCGAGAAGGTAGAATGTATAGAAGAGACGAATGGAGGCTGAGGTGAAGGATCCAGGCTTCGACACGATCGCGCTGCACGGTGGGCAGCAAGCGGACCCGGCGACGGGCGCGCGCGCGGTACCCATCTATCAAACGAGCTCCTACGCGTTCCAGGACACCGACCATGCCGCCAGGCTCTTCGCGCTGCAGGAGCCCGGCAATATCTACACGCGGATCATGAATCCCACCTGGGCTGTCCTCGAAGAGCGACTGGCAGCTCTGGAAGGTGGGGCTGGCGCTCTGGTCACCAGTTCCGGTCAAGCGGCCGAGACGCTCGCCGTCTTGAACATTGCCCACTCCGGTGACCACGTTGTCTCTTCCGTGAGCCTCTACGGCGGCACCTATAACCTGTTCCACTACACCTTGACCAAGATGGGGATCGAGACGTCGTTTGTGGATCCCCGCGATCCTGCGAACTTCAGGCAGGCGATCACCCCCAGGACCAAGCTCATCTTCGCTGAGACCTTGGGCAATCCCAAGAACGACATGATTGATCTGGAGGCAGTCGCGGCAGTGGCGCACGAAGCCGCTATCCCGCTCGTCATCGACAATACGGTCACGACGCCCTATCTCTGCCGGCCGTTTGAATGGGGCGCCGACATCGTCATTCACTCGCTGACCAAGTTCTTGGGTGGCCACGGCACGTCCATCGGCGGCGTCATCATCGACTCGGGCCGGTTCGACTGGTCAAAGGGCAACTTCCCGATGCTGACGGAGCCGGACCCGAGCTACCACGGCCTCAGATACTCGGAGACCTTCGGCAATCTCGCCTATGTTACTAAGGCGAGGGTGCAATTGCTGCGCGATATCGGGGCGGCCCTCAGCCCTTTCAACGCCTTCCTGATCCTCTTGGGCGTCGAGACGCTGTCGTTGAGGATGCAGCGCCATAGCGAGAACGCTCTGAAGGTGGCCCAGTTCCTGGAGGGGCATCCGGCCGTCTCATGGGTCAGCTACCCCGGCCTGCCGAGCCATCCGACGCACGAGTTGGCCAAGAAGTACCTGCGAGGCGGTTTCGGCGCCATCGTCGGCTTCGGCATCAAGGGCGGAGCCGACGCGGGTAAGACGTTCATCAATTCGGTGGAGTTGCTTTCGCATCTTGCCAACATCGGCGATGCCAAGTCCCTCGTCTTGCATCCTGCCAGCACGACTCACTCTCAGCTTACGCCCGAGGAGCGGCTGGAGACCGGTGTGACAGAGGACTTCATCCGCATCTCAGTCGGGTTGGAGAGTATCGAGGACATAATTTCGGATATTGACCAGGCCCTCAAGGCGTCGCAGCGGTGACGGGCTCCCTGGGCGGGCCGGCGGCGCAAGCAGTGGTGATCGCATGTTAGACGTTAATCATCAGGGTGAAGCGGACGTCCCCATGAAAGAGGACGGTTCAGTCGGCATTGTCAAGACTGAGTACTTCACCTTCGCTGAGCCGCCCAATGAAATGGAGTTGGAGTCCGGGCAGCGACTCGGCCCGATCACTTTGGCCTTCGAGACATACGGCCGCCTGAACGACGCCAAAGACAACGCCGTCCTCGTTTTTCACGCCCTCTCCGGCGATGCCCACGCCGCCGGCTACAACTCCGAGGAGGAAACAAGCCCAGGCTGGTGGGATATTATGATCGGCCCTGGCAAAGGCTTCGATACGCGCAAATACTTCGTTATCTGCTCAAACATCATCGGCGGCTGCAAGGGTTCGACCGGGCCGATCTCGACTAACCCGAAAACAGGCCGCCCGTACGCACTCTCGTTCCCAGTTGTTACCGTGAAAGACATGGTGAACGCGCAGAAGCAGCTACTGGATTTCCTCGGCATCGAACGCTTGCTGTGCGTCGTCGGCGGTTCATTGGGGGGCATGCAAGTACTGCAGTGGGTGGCCAGCTATCCGGAAACGGTGCGTCTAGCCATACCCATCGCCAGCACGGCTCGCCTGTCGACCCAGGCAATCGCCCTGGATGAGGTTGGCAGGGCCGCCATCAAGTCCGATCCGGGCTGGCTTGATGGAGAGTACTACGGCAAGACCGTGCCGCATCACGGCCTTTCTGTCGCCCGCATGATCGGCCACATAAGCTACCTCTCCGAGCCCTCAATGCACCGGAAATTCGGTCGCAGACTCCAAGACAGGGCGGAGCTCGGCTACGACTTGGGGTCTGATTTCGAAGTTGAAGCCTACTTGCGACACAAGGGCGACCACTTTGTCGCTCGCTTCGACGCGAACTCCTACCTTTACATTTCGAAGGCCATGGACTACTTCGACTTGGGCCAGTCCTGCGGCTCCCTGACGCGCGCCTTCAGCGACGTTAAGACGAGATTCCTGGTCATCTCGTTTTCCTCAGACTGGCTTTTCCCGTCACATCAATCGAAGGAGATCGTTCGCGCCCTTCGACAAAACGACGTGGACGCGGTGTACATGGAGATCCGGACGGACTACGGGCACGATGCCTTCCTTCTGGAATCCGATCAGTTGTCGACCATAATCTCCAACTTCTTGGCCAACGCATAACGGCAGGCTTGAATGACGGCAGAGGAGACCAAAGTCAGAGACCTTCACCTGGCTCCCGAGCACCGGCTCATCGTCGATCTCGTGGAAGAGGGAAGCCGGGTGCTGGACCTTGGTTGCGGCGAGGGCGACCTGCTGAAAGCGCTGGTAGATCTGAAGAACGTCAGGGGTGAAGGAATCGAGCTGTCGGAGGAGTGCATTCAAGCGTGTGTTGCGAAGGGATTGCGCAGCGTCCAGCACGGCAACCTGGACGAGGGACTTGCCACCTACGCGGACAAGTCCATGGACTACGTGATCCTGACGAACACGTTGCAGGTCCTGCATCAGCCACTGCTTTTGTTGCGCGAGATGGCGCGTGTGGGTAAGAAGTGCATTGTCGTCTTCCCCAATTTCGGACATTGGTCGATCCGGCTTCAGCTCGCGTTTAAGGGGCGCATGCCGAGGACAGGCAGGCTCCCCTTCGACTGGTACGACACACCGAACATCCACCTAACCACGATCGCCGATTTTCGAGACCTCTGTCAGAACGTCCCGCTGAGGGTCGTGAAGGAGTTCGCCCTGCGCAGTGCAAAACACGGGGAATGCAGGACTACCACGTTCTTCCCTAACCTCCTCGCTGAGTCTGCGCTGTATGTGGTTGAAGACGCTCGAACTTCGACCAAAGAGAACCAAACGCCGGCATCAGCCGGCTGAACGTCGACGGCGCTGAAAGCCCCGCGAATGTCGGCGCGAATGTTGCGGGCTTGCCACTTGACAAACTCCGAGTTCATGCTATACTCGGCCCACTGGTGGTAAGTCCCTGAATCCTCGCCTGCTGCCTGGTTTTGTCACATGACCGACCCGCGAGCGATGCTATATCTTCTCGCTCGCGGTGAGGCGTGTGTGCCATCGGTCTCGGAGAGGCAGGCAACCTGAGAGCGCCGCCTTCGGGATCGTGGGAGTGTCAGGTTGGTGCTAGGAGGTCATCCGATGAGGCGTTTTCTGGTACAGTCCGCAGCCGGACTCGCGGGCATAGCGATTCTGGCGATAGCCTTGGTTGGTTTCCGTCTGGCGCAAGGTGGAGTGGACTACTCCGCCTATGCCCACACGGTCGACCTGAACGGCGACACGGTGGTCAGCGGTCCCGGCGACGCCCACCTTGAGATCGACATGCAACCGAACCGCACGACGGGCGGCAAGACCGGTCCTTGCAACCCGGTGGATGACGCCTCTACGGTGAGTGTAGGCCAGACCTACTCGGTGGCGGTCTGTCTGACAAGCGCTGGGGCGATCGGCGCTGTGGGCAATGAGCCAAATGCCTTCAACTTCAACCTGGTGTTTGACGACTCGCTCAACCAGTGCC
>JBEKDP010000177.1:0-4287 GCA_050014295.1 Dehalococcoidia bacterium
CGCTCCCAACAGCAGCTCACCTCGTCTTCGGCGCCGTCAAAACCGAGGATGAGCAGAGCTGCATTCATCCCCTCGGCACCCACGCTCATGATCGCCGTCGCCTCGCTCTCCGGCTCGTCCGACAGCCGCAGCACCGAGGGCCTGAGGCCGGCCTGCAGCATCTCCCGCGCCGCCTCGACACCCGCCTCGAAGCTGGGAATCAGGTAGCCGCGATAGTCGGTCCGCTCCGGCAGCGGCGTCACCCGAACCGTTGCCTGCGTTATCACACCCAGCACCCCTTCGGAGCCGGCGATGACCTGGTTGAAATCGGGGCCGGCCGCAGCGGCCGGCACGGCGTTCGTAGTGAGCGCGCCGCCCGGGAACAAAATTCGGGTGCTCTCGACCCGTTCCTCGATCTTCCCGTACAGCGTCGAGTTCTGTCCCGCCGAACGCGTCGCGATCCAGCCGCCGAGGCTAGAGTATTCGAAAGACTGTGGGAAGTGGCCCAGCGTGAAGCCGGCGGCGTTCAGTTGCGCCTCCAGCGCCGGGCCCAGTATCCCTGCCTCCACCGTCGCTGTGGCCGAGACGCGGTCGACCTGGAGCACGCGGTCCATTCGACTCAGGTCAAGGGCTATCGCCGCGCTCCCGGCAACCGGTTCGACTCCGCCCACAACCGACGTGCCGCCGCCGAACGGCACTACTGCGAACCCCCGCTCGGCCGCTGCTTCGAGCACCGCTGCCACCGCCTCTTCCGTGTGCGGGTAGACGACGGCGTCGGTGGGCTCCGTTATCTCCCCTCGCCGCATCCGAACGAGGTCGCGGTACCCCTTGCCAAGGCTGTGCACCGCGCGCTCAACGGTGTCGACGGAGACATATGGATCGCCGATGGATCGCCGCAGGGCAGCCAGATGCTCCGCGCTCAGACGGCAGGGACGCAGGACAATCTGCTGGGGCGAGTCCAGCCGTGGACTGACGCCGCTGCCGCCCAGGCGCTTACCGACGAAAGACCAGAACTGTTCAGGGGCTGCGAGGGAGAAGCTACGCCCCTCCTCTCCCCAACCCCACCACTTCATGGGCATCGGAAGGTTACCTCCGGCGCTGCGATCGGCCGGCGCCTCTCCTGGGCGTGATTCTATCACGTCAGGGCGGCGGACGCGAGAGCGATCACTCGGGGAAAAGGCGGTTAAGCGGCGCTCAGGCCGGGGCGCGATGAGAGAATCGGGCGGCCTATGCGAAAGCGACCCCCACCGGGCCGTACCCGTGCCTCGACAACTGGCCCGGCGCGGCCGGCACCCAGTCGACCCGCAGGTCGGCAAGACGCTCGCCGACGACCTCGATCTCTTCTTCGTGTATCTCGCCCAATTGCTGCTCGTAGGCCATGTTGAGCTGCCTTATCTGCGTGACGTCGTGCTTGACGATCCGCGCCGCCGTCGCGTCCGCTGCCGCCAGGTCCGTGCTGGCGAGCAGCAGCCAGGCGCCGAGCCGCTTCCGCATGTCGACGGTCAGCCCCGCCGTGTCTCCGACGGATGGCCCGTTGCCCTCCACGCAGATCGAGCCGTCGATAACGGCAAGGTCCGGCTTGACCGCCGTCACCACGTCGAGGAAGACCTGCTCGATGCCGGCGGAAGCCAGATGCAGATAGATGCGAGGGACAGTGCCGTCGGCCTTGGCGCCGTAGCGGGCGAGCGGCGTCGTGCCGAGGAAGCACTTGAGGGAGAGCGTGAGTTGTGCCCACTGGTGCGTCTTGAGGACCGGCACCGAGATCACGCGGTCGGCGTCCGCGACGAGGCTTGAGACGACCAGGCTTTGGCTGAGCCCCGCTCGCGAGGGGATCTCCCGCCAGGCGGGGGAGTCGGCATCGAGGCAGGCCAGCTTGACCGTTCCCGGATAGGTCGAGTTCAGGCGCGCCGCCTCCTTGACCAGATTTGTCGAGCCGTCAAGCGTCGTTGCGTAATCCCAAGAGTAGCTGGGCATCTGGGTGGCGTCGCCGATGGTGACCTGCGTCGCGCCGGCTCGCAGGCACTCCTCCGCGAGGGCGGCGACTATCTCTGGTTTTGCGCACTCGCCGATGACGAAGGGATTCCTCCCCAGAGACGCCCAGGGGAGGGTGACCATGTTCGGCTTGATGAAGACCGTCTCGCCGGCTTTGACGATGGCCCCCATCCCGCCCAGAGCGTTGAGGCTTTGCCTTGTCATCGCCGCCAGATCGGTGCCGCGCACTGCGGCCACCCGCGCTGCCCGCCCGGGCGTTGGCTTCGGGGTCGCCGGCTCACTGCCGCACGCGGCGAGGCCCTGCGCCGCGCCGAGCGCAACCGCCGCGCCGGCGCTGAGCCGGAGGAAATCGCGTCGCGTTACCTTACCCATTCCTCGAACCTCCCCGATCAGATTGAACCAAACGCCATTGCCAGTCAACCGGCCGACGCCCAGAATCGCCGGTGATGCCGACCTGCGGTACAATCGAAGCAGTGCAGGAGGCTGTCAACATGCCGTTTAGGGTGGTCAACGGCGTCAAGCTTTGCTACGAAGGGCACGGGGAGCGCGGCGAGCCGCTGGTCTTCGTCCACGGCTATACCGGTGACATCACCGACTGGCGGCTGCAATTAGGCGAGTTCTCGGCGGACTACCGCGTCTTGGTCATGGACCTGCGCGGGCATGGCCGGTCCGAGGCGCCGAGCGACCGTTCGTCCTACAACGTGCTCACGATGTCGACCGACGTAGAGCAGCTCATCGACGGCGCGGGCTTCTCCACGTACCACCTGGTCGGTCACTCCATGGGCGGAGCGATTGCGCAAGAGATCGCCCTCCGCAGCCCGCAGAGGCTCCTCTCGCTCACCCTGGTAGACACGACCTCCAAGTTCGATCTTCCCGCGAACGACGTCGCGTTCCAGTATCGCGCGCAGAGGTTGCGCGTCGCCCAGAGCGAGGGGATGGTCGCCGCCGCGGCGTTGCCGCTCCCCTTCGTGCCGCCGCACATGCCGCCGAAGCGACTAAGGGAGACGGACGAACGCCTGGCGAGAATGTCGCTGGACGCCTTCGTCGGGGCCGCGCGCTCTCTCGTTGCCTGGGAGGGGACGGCGGAGCGGGCCCGCCTCATCCAGGCGCCGACGCTGATCATCTACGGCGACCTCGACGCGCCCGCCCTCATCGAGGGTTCGCGGCGGCTGGCGGCGCTTATCCCGAACGCATCGCTTGAGGTCATCCCTGAGGCGGCGCACTCGCCCCAGTGGGAGCGGCCGGAGCTCTTCAATCGCGCGCTGCGGCGTCACCTGGCGGCGAACCGAGCGCCCGGCGCGGCCTGAGACCCTAGACCCGAGCGCCGCATGGCGAGATCCCTGACGCACCCCTATAATGGTCTCGACTATGCTGCCGGGATGGTCACGATGAAGAAGGTCCTCTTTGTAGACGACGAACCCACGCTCGTGGCGACCGTCAAGTATAACCTCGAGCGCGAAGGGTATGAGGTTGTCACCGCCTCTGACGGGGAATCCGCCCTCGTGCGCGCCCGCGAAGACCGCCCCAGCCTTGTGATCCTCGACGTCATGCTGCCGGTCATGGACGGCTTTGAGGTGCTTCGCCTGTTGCGCCGGGAAATGAACGTCCCCGTCCTGATGCTCACGGCGAAGACCAGCGAAATCGACAAGGTTGTCGGCCTGGAGATCGGCGCCGATGACTACGTCACCAAGCCGTTCAGTATGCGGGAGCTCCTCGCCCGCGTGCGCGCGCTCCTCCGTCGCGCCGAAGCGCCACCCGCGGACCCAGCCGAAGGCCTGTCGTCCGGCGACTTGCGACTCGACCTGCGACGGCGGGAGCTATCGCGCTCCGGCAAGCCTCTGCCGCTCAAGCCCAAGGAGATCGACCTCCTGACTTTCTTCATGCAGAACCGGGGGCGCGCGTTCACGCGAGAGCAACTGCTGAATCAGATATGGGGTTACGACTTCGTCGGGGACACCCGCACGGTCGATGTCCACGTTAGCTGGCTTCGTCAGAAGATAGAGGATGAGCCCGCGAAGCCCACGCGGCTGATAACGGTCCGTGGCACGGGGTACAGGTTCGACGGCTGACAATGCTCGGTAGTATTCGCCTTCGTATCGCCGCCTACGTTCTCTTGATCGTCGCCGCCTTCGCTGCGCTGGGGATTGTCATTGTTCGCCAGGTGGACGACGATCTGCGCGATAACACCGAATCGTACCTCGCGTCCGAGGCCCAGATCGTGGCCAACTCGACGTTGCCCCTGCTGCAAGAAGGGGCGCCTCAGGCCAGCTTCGACCAGTTGGCAAAGGAGATGGGCGCCAACGTCGACACCCGAAT
>JBEKDP010000178.1:0-4265 GCA_050014295.1 Dehalococcoidia bacterium
TGGCACGACGGGCGGGGATGGAGCACTCTCCGAGGCCACTCAAATCGTTGGGGCGGTCATCGGTTCGGACGATGTGCGCCTGTTCACTGGCGACGGCGTCAGCTACGATGGCTATCCGCGGAGGGACGGAGAGGACTTGTTCGGGCTATCGCCTGAGGGCCTGCTTTCCACCGAACAGGAGATCAGGAAACTCGCCCGCGCAGCAGCCTTCACGGTCGGCCGGGATAGCCGGTCGCACCATCTCACTCCCACTGACAGTGGACACGGCGGCACCTACGTAGCCTTCACCCTCTGCGCAGGACAGACGGACGCCGGCATCGTTGTCGCTCGCGGTCCCTGGACGGCGGCCGCTGCGCGCCGCGCTGGCCTGTTCCTGGAGTCGGCTGGCCCCGCGCTAGCTATAATGCTTGAGCTCGTCGCGGACGCCGACAGAGCAGAACGCCTGCAGCAGCAGATGAATTCTCTGGCCAATGTCTCGCGAGTATTCACGCGAGCCCAGACCATGCGCGAGGTGCTGGAGAACGTTACCAGTGCCGCAAATAGCGCGACGGGCTTCCTTTGCGTCATCGACCTCGTGGACAAGCGTGGGCGGATAACCATGCGCAGCACTGCTGCCGGCCGTTTCCAGGGGACGCCGCTGTACGAGGCGTATCTCGGCCTGATCAACGCTCCCGACCCGCTGACGAAGGTGATGGCCAAGGACCATCAACCTAATGTGGTTCTGGACCTCCAAAACGATCCTCTCTCCTCGGAGCCGGCCCGGGAGTTCTACCGGCGGGCAGGAATCGTTTCCTCCGCTCGGTTCCCACTCCTCTTCCAGGACGATGTAATAGGCGTGCTCAGGGCGGCGAGCCTCAAGCCAGCATCCTACGAGTCGCCCACCTTCGAACTCCTGCAAAACCTCGCAACCCAGGCGGCGGTCGTCGTGAAGGGCGCTCAGCTATGGAGAGAAGTGCAGCGCTCGCGGAAGAAGCTTCAGTCGAGGAACCAGGAGCTCCTCAATGAGATCTCCGAGCGTGAGCGGGCAGAGGAAGCGCTGCGGCTCTCAGAGGAAATGTTCCGGGACCTGGTCGAGAACATAAGTGAGGTCATCTGCACTCTGGTAGAGGATGGACGAGTAACCTACGTTAGCCCCGTCGTGGAGCAGATCGCCGGGTATAGCCCAGCAGAAGTCGTCGGCCGGCCGATCGTTGATTTCATCCACCCGGATGACCTGCCCCTTTTTGAGAGCTTTCAGACGACCGTGTCTGGGATTCTGGAGCGAGGCGAGTTTCGGATCATCACCAAGTCTGGTGAGACAAGGTGGGTGAGCATTTCCAGTCGCCCAATTCCTGACGGCGACCGCGTCGTTGGCCTCCGGGCAGTCATAGCAGATATCACCGAGCGCAAGCAGGCGGAGGATCAAGTCAAGTTCCAGGCCTACCATGACGCACTTACCGGCCTGCCCAATCGGAGACTGCTCATGGACCGCCTCACTGTGGCCCTAGCCCACAGGCGCCGCGATCACCATCCGCTTGCCGTAATGTTCCTGGACTTGGACCGCTTCAAGCTGGTCAATGACACAGGGGGACACGCCGTCGGGGACGAGTTGTTGCAGCGTGTCGCGGAACGCCTGACCAAAACAACCCGCGAAGGCGACACCGTCGCCCGGATGGGGGGCGATGAGTTCATTGTACTCCTGCCGGAAGTCGCTGGCGTGAAGGACACGTGTGAGATCGCCGAGAGAATCCTTGAACGATTCAGACCACCATGGGTGTTGGCTGGTCACCAATTCAACGTAACCGCTAGCATCGGGATCGCCATGTACCCCCAACACGGGGAAGACCCCGAAGCACTCCTCAGAAACGCCGACACGGCCACGTACCGTGCTAAGGACCAGGGACGGGACAGCTTCGAGCTGTTCGCCTCCGCCGTGGATGTTGGCGTCCGACCCCGGGTAACACTCTAATCCGACCTGCGTCATGCGCCAGCGGACACCTACCGCAAGGAAGGCCCGTGCCACATCCCCCTTCGATTTCACTCCTCTTCCTGCTATTCTGGACACACAAAAGCAGCCGCCCCAAGCGACTGCCCTTAGCACTCCTTCGGCCCGAAGAAGCCCTCCGCCGAACATCAATCGCCCAAACCGACCGCCTCCAGAACCACAAAAAAATCTATTGAAAACAACCGGTCAATCAAAGGCCGCCCTCGTCCCCTAAGGGGCCAGGTACTGGGCCGTGCCGTCCGGGTACACTGCCACCCGCGGGCTGTTGCGATGGAACTGGCGCAGAAGCGTCAGCACCTCCGCCCAGTCCTTCGCCCAGATGACCGAGCGCCGGTCGACGAACATGTCCGTCGACGTGAGGTCCGGCTGCGGGTTCAGGACGATGAGGCGGTACTGCGGCGGCACCGGCCCGGGCGCCACATACTGCCTGCCGCCGTACTCCTTCCCGAAGCTCCGCAGCAGGTAGTGAACCACCTGCCCCTCCGGACAGTCCATGATCATCACCACCGTGCCCCCTTCTCGCTTCAGCGACCGGACAGCGATGATGGCGGCAATGGCGGCCTCCCCCGCTTTGGCGTAGGCGTTGGCTACGACTATGTCCGCGTCGACGACGGGCGCGGTGGCGTAGACCTCCTTCGCCAGCTTCACACCCTCGTGATGAGCCAGCACCGGGTCTCCCACGAACAGCTCCGCGACCTCGCAGCGCCCGTTGAACAGCGCATCGACACTGATGTCGAGCCCCGCCAGACGGGCGGCGTCCTCGGTCTCCGCGCGCATCGGGTTCTCCTCCCAGTTGCCGAGTCCGACAGTGTCGGGCGGGCTGTGCTGGATCGACTTGTGGAAGCGGTCGATGCTGTCGATGTGGGCGACGCCGGGAAGGATGATCTTGCCGCCGCCGCCGAAACCCGCCTGCGGGTGCGGCAGGATGGATCCGATGGCGATCTTGAGGTCGCAGCTCATGACCTCGCGGTTGACGGCGAGGGGGGTACCCATCTTGGTCGCGCCAATGGAGACACAGTTCTCATAAGGGTTGTGGTTGAAGACCAGAAAGCGCTCCAGTACCTCCTGGCCCAGCTTCCGACGGAGCGCGTGGTTATCGTGGGCGCCATGGCTGCCGGAGGCGACGATGAAGCGGATCTGCTCGTCGGCGATGCCGGCCCCTTGCAGCTCGCGCAGCACGTAAGGAACGAGCTGATACACCGGCGTTGGGCGGGTAATGTCATCGAAGATAATGACGACCTCTCTCTTGCCCTTCGCCAGCTCGCGGATTCGGGGCGCGCCGATCGGCTCGTCGAAGGCCTTCTGCAACTGGTCATCGCTCGCAGCAGGGCGATTCCAGCCGCGCGGCGCACAGAAATGGACTCCCCAAGAGTCGGGGAAATCCAGCTCTCGCTCGCCGCCGCCGTCCCATATGCGCTGGGGTACCTTCAGCTTCATAGTCATCCCTCAAGCATTCCTTACCGCCCCTAGCGCCCCTTGAACTCGTACTGCTCTCCCCTGAGGTAGGCTTGCATCGCCTCTCGGGCATCCTCCGTCGCGAGCGTCCGCCGGAAAGCTTCCATCTCGACCTGCAGCCCCTCATCCAGCGGCAACTCGCGCCCCTCGTAGACACAGCGCTTGATCAGCCCCTGAGCAATGGGGGCACCAGCGGCGAGCCTCTGAGCGAGGGCCATCACGGTCGGCATGAGATCGTCGGCGGGCACAGCCTTGTGAACGAGCCCAATGCGCTCCGCTTCCTCGGCCCCAACGACCTTCCCCAGCAGCATCATCTCCAGCGCCCTGCCTTGGCCGATCAGCCGCGGCAGGCGCTGCGTACCGCCGCCTCCCGGCAGGATGCCCACACCGACCTCCGGCAGGCCTATCCGGAAATCGCCGATAGCCATGACGCGCAGGTCGCAGGTGAGCGCGAACTCACAGCCACCACCGCCGCACCTGCCGTTGATGGCGGCTATGACGGGCTTGGGCATGTCCTGCAGGCGCTTCTGCATGCGGTGATGTGGCGTATCCACCGCCCTAGGTTGCCCTGCAGTCTGTTCACGACCGGGAAGGCGGGACAGCTCGGAGACGTCGTAGTGAGTGATGAAGACTCCGTCCACACCGCTTGTGAAGACAACGACCCGCACACCGTCGTCGGCCTCCAGTTCCTGTATCAGGGCATCTAGCTCGGCCGTCATGCGAGAGTTCATCAGATTGAGAGGCGGGTTGTAGATGCGACAGAGGGCAACCCCTTTCCCTCTTTCAACCTCGATCTGCTTGTACTCCATGGATCAAGCTTCCTTCC
>JBEKDP010000179.1:0-4256 GCA_050014295.1 Dehalococcoidia bacterium
CACTGGCGGGATCGAGTCCGATGGCCTGCGTCAGGTCGGCCTCCGCCTCCTGGTAGTGGCCCAGGTTGCGGTATGCCGTGCCCCGATTCAACAACACCGTCGCGCTCTGCGGCTGGATCGCCAGTTGCCTTGTCGTGTACTCAACGGCGATGTCGTACTGCCCACGATCGAACGCAATACTCACGAGCTGATCGAGAGTGACCATCTGGTTCGGATTCAGTTCAAGGACGCGCAGGCAATCCGGCTCTGCCCGGTCGTAGTCTTTGACGGCGACGAAAGCCAGACAGCGAACGAAATAAGCGTCCCAAGCCTGAGCATCCGCAGGCAGAGGCTGTGTGGCCGCATTGAAGTCTTTGGCGGCAGCAGTAAGGTCGCCCTGCTTTTCCTCTGCCCATGCGCGGATGGCGTAACCAGCCGGGTGGCTCGGCCGCAGCTCGACTAGCCGGCTGCCGTCAGCCGCGGCAGCTTCCAGGTCGCCTTCTTGTATCAGCACGCGGCCTCGTGCCAGGTAGCTCGCAGCGAAGTTACCGTCAAGCTCGATCGCCCGGTCGAGGTCAGCATGGGCATGCTGAAAATCGCTTTCGGCCAGGTAGCGCTCACCGCGCAAATAGTAGGCCATCGCGACGTTCGGAAACAGCTTGACCAGCCGGTCGAAGCTCCCGATGTTCCCCGGCGTGTCCACGTCGTTGGCGGAGACGATCACGGCCTGTCGCATCCCAAACCAGGCCACCAGCCCGAATGCTATCGCTAAGATCAGCGGTACCTCGAATCCGAAGAAGCCCAACTGATAGACTGCTGCCTTCGCGCGTACGCGGCTGCCGGCAAGCCGGGCGGCGACCATGCCGACAATCGCCGCGGCACATGAGACAGCCATGAGGCCGACGAACAAGCCCCACTGAAGCCCGTGCTGCGCATCCGCGTTCGGTAGTACCCGGAACTGGTAGCAGGCCAGCAATGCCACCGCCAGCGCCCCTCCGCCCGCCAACAGCAACCCGAGTTGCCGCAGCGCAGCCCAGCGGCGCCCCTCTTCGATCTGTCGCGGACTAAGGGCGGCTCGGCGAAAGCGGGCCCAGCCTCGCGCCTGGAGCCGCAGCAGCACCGTCCAGGCCACAGCCACAATGAGAGTGCCGATGACCACGGCTATGGCCAGTGAGTAGTCACCGAGCAGGAATCGCAGCGTTGCCGCGCCGACGTACATCGACGAAAGCCGATCGAGCGCGTTGAGCCGCAGCAGCCCCGCCAGCGCTCCGTAGCCGACCGCGACCAACAGCAGGCCCAGCAGCCAGCCGCCCAACGCCACACCGATGAGAAGCGGCAGAGAGACACGCCGCCGCATCAGCACGGGCACCGCCAGGTGAGCGAAAGCGATGCCCGCCACCAGCAACGGCAGCCCGCCCAGGGCGACAGCCAGCAGCACCGACGAGAGGTTGAAATCGATTATTTCGAAAGGGAGTCCGAGAGTGAGCACGTTGGGCTCCGGCCGGCGAGTCGCGAAAAGCAGGAACTCCGGCAGGACCAGCAGCAGCGCCAGCGACGCCTGGACTGCTGCCGCTGCGGCGCGGGTCGGTCCTGCGGGCCGCCTGTGGGGGCCGTACAACCCTGCCAGAGAGGCCATGTTCAAGAGTCGGCTGGCGGTACGGCGATGATTCCTCGCCTCCGACGGCGCCTGCAACCTGTCAGCGCGTTCGCCAGCCGCCAAGTAGTACGCCGCCGCCCGCTCTGTCTGGCCCGCCTCCCGATAGTGAAAGGCCATCTGCTCCGGCTCCACCTCCATCCCTTCCTCTCGCACCAGTTCCAGAGATTCGGCTGCCCTCAGGTGCAGTTCCGCCCGCTTGCGCCGCAGCACCGCCTCATAGAGCGCCTGTTGCACCACAGAGTGCCGGAACCTATAGGCACGGTGGTCAGTGCCGGGCAGCTCGTCGAGCAACCCTACTTCGCAGAGTTGGGCCAGAGACTCGTGAAGGCGTTCGCTGACCGTCGTGACTATCCTCAACGGTTCCTCGTAGAACGTCTGCCCAAAGATACTCGCGTCCAAGAGTAGCTGGCGGCTCGTGTCGTCCAGCTCGTCAACGCGGGCGACCACCGCTGTCTCAAGGGACTCGGGAAGTCGCGCTTCTTCGGGTGACGCGGCGCCGGCAGCGGCAAGCAGCTCCAGATAGAGGGGATTGCCACCCGCCTGCGAGAGGATATCCGTTGCTCTCTCCACGGATACCCCGGGAGCGGCGGCGAGCACTAACCCCCGCGCCTCCTCCTCGGTAAGAGGCTCCAGGGTGATGGATTCTGCCGCCGGCGGACGGTGGAGCCGGCGGCCCTTGGGCTGCTGGAGCACCAGAGTTAGGACTGGCAGCGCAGCCAGGCGCGGCAGGAGCTTCTCGACGACGTCGAGAGTGGCGCCGTCGGCGCGGTGCATGTCATCGAGGACGAAGGCAACGGGGCCGTTTTTCGTCAGCGCTTCGACGACTTCGGCCAGCCCATCGACCAGCCAACCGGGCTCAACTTCAGGCACATCCGCGAGCTCGTGGGCGCGCGCCAGCGCCTCCAGCCGTTCGCGGAAACTCGGCGCCAGGTTCTCCCGCAGGGAAGGAAGCAGCTGCAACAGCGGTCCGAACGTCCGAGGTGGCGTATCCGCGCGCGTGTAGAGGACCTGCTGAGGAGATACCCCGGCCGTCGCGAAATGATGCGCCAACAGTCTCGTCTTGCCGACGCCGGCCTCTCCGACGACGTGCAGCACGCGCGCCGGCCCCGCTTTGGTCACGGACCATAACTCCCGTATACGCTGCAAGTACTGCTCGCGACCTACGAAGGGCGTCTCGCTCGGCGCGGGCACCAGCCCGATATCGGCCGGGGCCACCGTCTCCACAGTGTAGCAGGCCACCGGCTCGGCGCGTCCCTTGACCGCGAACTCCTGGCGTTCTCCCCAGCCGAACCGGCGGCGCGCGAGGCGTCGGGTCGTCTCGCCCACCATCACCGCCCCCGGCTCGGCCGCCTTCTCCAGGCGCGCGGCGACGTTCACCGCATCGCCCGTGACCGTGTACCCACCCGGGCCGACGGCGCCGGTCGCCACGAGCCCGGTGTTGATCCCGATCCGCATGCTCAGTCCGTGGCCCAGTTGATCCGTGAGCTGCGCTGTCAGGTTCTCAAGCGCATGGTGCATCGCCAGGGCCGCCGCCACCGCCTTCCCGGCGTCGTCCTCCTGCGCTCTTGGGGCGCCGAAGAGCGCCATGATCTCGTCGCCGACGACCTTATCCACGTAGCCGCCGAACCGCCTGATCTCGCTGGAAAGACAATCGAAGCAGAGGCTTAGGATGGTCTGGATCAGCTCGGGGTCGCGCGTCTCGGAGACGGACGTGTAGCCGACCAGGTCAGCGAAGAGGATCGTTACGAGCCTGCGCTCTTGCGGATGGTCTACGCGCTCTTGGCTCATCTTGGGCCATCCAGAGTGAACCCCAGTCCGACGCGACGCGGGTGAAGAATCGAGAGTAACTATACCACAGACTTGTCAATTTGTAAGGCGTATCCTCTTGACAGAATGCGTGAGGGTGCTATAATTCTGTCCTCGTTCCCCCGTCCTCGGAGGTGGTGGCTCACCTAGGCACGTTATGGCCCCTTGTGGCGGGCAAAGGGGATCCCATGGACAGCAGGACGCTGTCAGCGGACACAGGCGACAAGACGACGCCGAAGACCACCGACAGTCGGGGCGGGCGGCTGCGCATAGCCGCGATCCTGGCCCTAGCGCTGGCGGCACTCCTGCTGACGGACGGCACCGCCGAGGCCAACACCATTGCCTCTCCTGACCAAACAGGCGATGTGGGCCAGTGGACCTCCGTTGCCCTGGACAGCAGTGGCTACCCCGTGGTCAGCTACTACGACGTGACCAACGGCGACCTGAAGGTGCTGCACTGCGGCAACGCCAACTGCACGTCCGGCAACAGCACTGCCTCTCCTGACACCGGCGGCGACGTGGGCCGGTGGACATCCATCGCCCTGGACAGCAGCGGCTATCCCGTGGTCAGCTACTACGACGTCACTAACGCCGACCTGAAGCTGCTGCACTGCGGCAACGCCACCTGCACGTCCGGCAACAGCATCACCTCTCCCGACACCGGCGGCGACGTGGGCCAGTGGAACTCCATCGTCCTGGACAGCAGTGGCAACCCGGTGGTCAGCTACTACGACGCCACCAACATCGACCTAAAGGTGCTGCACTGCGGCGACGCCACCTGCACCTCGGGGAACAGCATCACTTCCCCCGACAC
>JBEKDP010000180.1:0-4238 GCA_050014295.1 Dehalococcoidia bacterium
TATATAATCAGATTGAACGCACTGATTCCCGGACCAAGGACGAGCGAGTGGCACGCAGCCTCACACGTAAGATCATCGAGGAGCACCTGGTCGGCGGCGAGGCCGTCGCCGGCAGCGAGATCGCGCTGCGCATCGACCAGACGCTGACGCAGGACGCCACCGGCACGATGGCCTATCTCCAGTTCGAGGCGATGGGCATCCCTCGCGTCCGCACTAAGCTCTCGGTGAGCTACGTCGACCACAATGTGCTGCAGACGGGCTTCGAGAACGCCGACGACCATCGCTTCCTCCAGAGCTTCGCCGCCAAGCACGGCATCTACTTCTCGCGGCCGGGCAACGGCATCTGCCACCAGGTGCATCTGGAACGCTTCAGCGCGCCGGGCGAGACGCTCCTCGGCTCCGACAGCCACACGCCGATGTGCGGCGGCGCGGGCATGCTCGCCATCGGCGCCGGCGGCCTCGACGTGGCGATGGCGATGGCCGGCGAGCCGTTTCATCTCGTCATGCCGCGGGTCGTGCGCGTCGACCTGGTGGGACGCCTACAGCCGTGGGTATCGGCGAAGGACGTCGTCCTGGAAATGCTGCGCCGCCTGACGGTACGAGGGGGCGTCGGCCGCGTCTTCGAGTACGGCGGCGACGGCGCGGCGAGCCTCGGCGTCCCGGAGCGCGCGACGATCACGAACATGGGCGCCGAGCTAGGGGCGACCAGCTCCCTCTTCCCCAGCGACGAGCGGACGCGCGAGTACCTGCGGGCGCAGAAGCGTGAGGAGGCGTGGCGTCCCCTAGCGGCCGACGACGACGCGGAGTACGACGAGGTGATCGAGATCGATCTCGACCGGCTGGAGCCGCTGATCGCCCGGCCGTCGAGCCCGGACGACGTGGTGCCGGTGCGAGAGATGACCGGCACGGAGGTGGCGCAGGTGGCCATCGGTAGCTGCACGAACTCGTCGTATCAGGACCTAATGACGGTGGCGGCGGTCTGCAAGGGCAAGATGTTGCCGCCGGGCGTCAGCGGGATCGTCAATCCGGGCACGCGGCAGGTACTGCTGATGCTGGCGGAGAACGGCGCGCTGGCCGACCTGATCGAGTCGGGGTTTCGCGTGCTGGAGTCTTCGTGCGGGCCCTGCATCGGCATGGGGCAGTCACCAGCGACGGACACGGTGTCAGTGCGAACGTTTAATCGCAACTTTCCCGGTCGCAGCGGGACGGTGGGCGACCGCGTCTTTCTCTGCAGCCCACAGGTCGCGGCGGCGACGGCGCTGAAGGGCGCAATCACGGACCCGCGCGACCTAGGCGAGGCGCCGGTCGTCACGCTGCCTTCGGAGTTCAAGGTGGACGACCGGATGATCATTCCGCCCTCGCAGACGCCGGAGAGCGTGCGCATCGTGCGCGGACCCAACATCAAGCCGCTGCCACGGGGCGAGCCGCTGCCGGAAACGCTGCGCGCGACGGTCATCCTTAAGGTCGCGGACAACATCACGACGGACCACATTATGCCGGCGGGGTCGAAAATCCTGCCGCTGCGGTCGAACATCCCGGCGATGGCGGAGCACGTGTTCGAGCGCGTCGACCCCGATTTCGCTAGGCGCGCACGCGAGGCGGGAAGCTGCATCGTGGTGGCCGGGAGCAACTACGGGCAGGGCTCCAGCCGCGAGCACGCGGCGCTCGCCCCGATGTACCTGGGCCTGCGGGCAGTGCTGGCGAAGTCGTTTGCGCGCATCCACTGGAGCAACCTGGTCAACTTCGGCATCCTGCCGCTCGTGTTCGTCGACGAGGGCGACTACGAGCGCGTGGCGCAGGGTGACGAGCTGGAGATCGCCGGCGTACGCGCGTCGATCCAACAGGGCAACGAGCTACGCGTTCGCAACCTGACACAGGGCAGCGATCTCACCGTCCGTCACGACCTCTCGCCGCGTCAGGTGCAGGTCGTGCTGGCGGGTGGTCGCTTGAGGTATGTGAAGTTGTTGCAGTCATAATCGAATCAATTGGGCACGGCCCGGACAAAGGAGGCTCCTCTTGCGCAGTAAGGTGACTATCGTAGGCGCCGGCCAGACCGGCGGCACTATGGCCCGCGACATCGCCGCGCGTGGCTACGCGGATATCGTCCTGCTCGACGTTGTCGAGGGCATACCCCAGGGAAAGGCACTCGACATCTCGCAGGCCGGCCCCATCGTCGGCTTCGACAGTCGCGTCACCGGCACGAACGACTGGCGGGACACCACCGGGTCCGACATCGTCATCATCACGTCGGGCAAGCCGCGGGCACCGGGCATGAGCCGCGACGACCTGGTTACGGCCAACACGGATATCGTGCGGTCGGTCACGGAAGAGGCGGCCAGGCAATCCCCCAACGCTATCATCATCGTCTTCGCTAACCCGCTCGACGTGATGTGCTACGTGGCGAAGAAGGTCAGCGGCTTCCCCCGCGAGCGCGTGTTCGGGCAGTCGGGAGTGCTCGATACGGCGCGCTTCCGGACTTTCATCGCCCGCGAGCTGGCGGTGTCGGTGGAGGACGTGCAGGCGTTCGTGCTCGGCGGCCACGGCGACGATATGGTACCGCTCGTCCGCTACACGACGGTCGGCGGCATCCCCATCAGCGACCTCCTGCCAGCGGAACGGGTCGACGCTATCGTTCAACGCGCACGCAAGGGCGGCGGCGAGATCGTCGGCCTGCTGAAGACGGGCAGCGCCTACTACGCGCCCGCAGCGGCGACGGTCCAGATGGTGGAAGCGGTGCTCCTGGACCGCAAACGCATCCTGCCCTGCGCCACCTACCTCGAAGGCGAATACGGGCTGAACGGCATCTATATGGGCGTGCCCGTCAAGCTCGGCGCTAAGGGCGTGGAGCAGGTCATCGAGATCAAGCTCACGGACGAGGAACAGGCGATGTTCGAGCGGTCGGCGGCGTCGGTGCGCGAGGTGATTAGGGTGACGGGGCTGTAAGCGCTGGATTCGTCGGGGCTCCCTTGCGGCCCAACTCCTCACCCAAGATGGACGCTGTGGGTTGCAGACAAACGGCAATCCCTTGCAGAATGAGGTGGCACAACCACCCGCACGCTAGGTTGCAGAAGACAAGAGGCCTTGCGCAGTGAGAGATATTCATGTCGACCAGATAAGCGGGACTGTGGCGGATCTCTTCATCGACGCCACACATAACTTGCCCGACGACGTCGTCGCTGCCCTCCAGCGCGCTCGCGACAACGAGGAGTCGCTGCTCGGGCGCCAGATCGTCGAGGAGATCCTGGAGAACGCCACCCTAGCGCGAGAGGAGATGATCCCTCTCTGCCAGGACACCGGCACCTCCGTCGTCTTCGTCGAGATCGGACAGGAGGTGCACATCGCCGGCGGCAGCCTCGAGGAGGCAATCAACCGCGGCGTCGCCAAGGGCTACACGGAAGGCTTCCTGCGGAAGTCGATGGTCGAAACGCCCTTCTCCGCTCGCAAGAACACAGGCGACAACACGCCCGCCGTCATCCACGTCGACCTCGTTCCCGGCGACCGCCTCAGGCTCAAGGTCCTGCCCAAAGGCGGCGGCTGCGAGAACATGAGCCGCATGACCATCTTGCTGCCCGGCCAAGGGCGCGAGGGCATCGTCAACTTCGTCCTGCGCGCCGTCGAGGAGGCGAGCGGCAACCCTTGCCCACCGCTCGTCCTCGGCGTCGGCATCGGCGGGACGGCGGAGTATTGCATGGTGCTCGCCAAGAAGGCGATCACCCGCAAGGTGGGCGCGCCGAACCCCGACGCGGAGACCGCCGACCTCGAGCGGGAGCTTCTCGACAAGGTGAACGCGCTGGGATTGGGGCCGCAGGCTGTCGGCGGCACGGTGACGGCGCTGGCCGTTCACGTCGAGACGTTTCCCACGCACATTACGGCTCTGCCGGTGGCGGTAAACATGCAGTGTCACAGCGCCCGCCTCAAAGAGGCAGACTTATAAGCCGCGAGGACCGATAGGAGCACGACTTGAGCATTGAAGTCCACCTGCCATTGACCGATGAGTCCATCTCGAAGTTGCACGCCGGTGACCACGTGCAGCTTACCGGAGTCATCTATACGGCGCGCGACGCGGCCCACAAGCGCCTGATCGAGGCGCTGGACAAGGGCGAGCCGCTGCCGGTCGATATCAAGGGCCAGGTTCTCTACTACGTCGGCCCGACGCCGGCGCGACCCGGTCGCGTCATCGGCGCCGCCGGCCCGACAACGTCGATGCGCCTCAACCCCTACACGCCCCGCCTGCTGGA
>JBEKDP010000181.1:0-4219 GCA_050014295.1 Dehalococcoidia bacterium
AAAATCGTTCCACCACTGATTTCTGTAGCCGTCCGCCTCTGTGAGAAAGATGGAGTGATCAGTCTCCGACTCTAGAGACGCGTACTTGTCCTCAACGCTCTGCAAGATGTTTGTGATATGCCAATCACTCTGGTACTGCGCCGGCCCGGCCGCGCACTGGCCGTAGAGACCCTCTGCTCTCATGAGAGGCTCGTCATCAAGGTAGAACCCGAAGACGTTTGGATCCTGCTTGTAGAGGTCGAACATCGTCTGGTCGATTTGTGGCTCGATGCAGGTCGGATCTTGGCAATAGAGGGCCGGATTGTTCGGGTCGTGGGGGCAGAACCCCGCATCAATGGCCAACGGCACGAAAGTGAAGTTTTCGGCGTCCGGCGCCTGCGCCTTGAGCTGCATCAGGGCATAGGGATGTCCGATGCCGGTGCCGGCGATTGCGGCGTTGAACCCGGCCTTCGCCAGAGTCTCAATAGCATTTGGATCATCGACGTCATTGCTCGGGCAGTCGACGCGGAAGGAGGGGTCCGGTCTGACCTGTGGCACGAACTGGGCGGTTGCATCGGCGCCTTTGGTGAACCATACGAGGGTTGCCCAGCTCATCGTGACGTTTGCGGGAATCGTGTCGACCGTGTACTGGGTGCTGGTGCCGGTGTCGAGAAAGACCACCTTCGCATCGCCCAGTCCTTGTCCGGGAACTGGGAAAAATACCCACAGGCGATATGTCCCATCCCACGTGTAACCCGGCGGCGGAGGTGTGACGGGTGGGCTCCATTTGAACGTTACGCTGGTGGTGCAGGGCTCCGGATCGTAGATGCCGATAGGCAAGAACGACGACTTGGGGTCGTAGTTGGACAGCAACGTGCCCTGTCGGTCCGTCTGGGGCGGCGCGTAGTCCTGGTAGAACGTCTGCACGGCGTTGCTCGTTACATCGTACCACTGGGGGGCACTCGAGGAAGCAGGAGAGACGCGCTCGTTGGCAATGACCGCCGCTGCAATGACGATCGCGCCAATGAGGACCCGAAGGCACTTTGCCGTCACTTGTCGCCTCTATTCCTGCTATGCGGGCGGCGGCGGGGGGAGGGACAGGGGCAGAGACGGCGTAATTATACCATGTTTCTCGTCTGCTGGCAGGGCAGGTCATCTTCTCCTGACCCGGGATCCCCACCTGCCCGGCCGCAAAATCTGCCGCCTGACAGATACTGCTCTTCCTTTCTGCACCGATATTTGCAGAAGAGGCTATCCACGTCTTGGAGGCCCCGCATTGACATTACTACTTCGGAAGGGGAATTCTAAATGACGGCGCTGACGAAAGGTGTCAGAAAAGGGAGCGGTGAGCAAGGCTTCACGCTCGTCGAGTTGCTGATCGTGCTGGCGATTCTGGCGGTGCTCGTCGCTGTGGTACTGCCGAACTTCACCGGGCTCCTAGGCAGCAGCCAGACGACGGCTGCGAGCGCAGAGAAGACCATTGTCCAGACCGCAGTGGACGCCAAGATGGCCGCCACGGGCTTGGCGACCACCACGGCCATTACGACCGCCACCACCGACATGTCGACCACCGCAGGAGGCTTCGGGCTGTACCCGACCTACATGCGCGGCTCGACGACCAAGGGTACCTACACGTGCGACACTACGGGCAAGGTCACGCAGGTGGCCACAGGCTACTGATTTGAGCAGGGGTTCAGCACGCCGCCACCGGCGTGCGGGGCCTCTGCGTATGACAGAGGGGACTTACTGCACCGTCACCTCGCCCAACACCTGAACGTCAGTGCCAGTAACACCTGAGGGGCTCGCGGAGAGATCCGGCGGGCCCCTACCTATCCTCATTCTGATGCGGTAGGTGCCGGCTCCGACATCGCGCGGGACCAGCAGGTAGTACTCCTCCTTGACGATCTCGCCCTGCCGCCACTCGCTGGTCGGGTGAATGCCGCCCCCCAACTGCCAGCCTTGCCACCAGAGCGGGAAGCCGTGCCGGACAGCCACGGCGCCGCTGTCATTGGTAAACAGCACGCTGGCGTACAGGGGGTCAGCGGTGTTCTGCCGCAGGCGCCAGTAGTAGACGAATCGGATAACGTCGCCACGCTGGCCCGGGTCAGGCTCAACCTGGAACCCGAGGAGATCGACGCCGCCATCGAACGAGACAAGATGCTGCGCGTCCGCGGGGACCTCATCGACGGCCTGGGACGGGCTTTCCTCCATCACTCTGTACAGGGAGCCCCGCGGCACGAGGTCGTCCTTGTACGCCGGCTTGGGCAGGACGTCGGTGACCATCGTTTCGATGCTGTCGAGAACGACCGGCTGCACGACGTACGCGGACCGAACCGTGTCCACGTCGGTGCGCAGGCCTTCCGCCAGGTAGACGGGCCGCCCCTCGCGGAGCCGCTGGGCGATGAACGCGTTCACGTCTTCGCCGGGGGCTGAGAACACCGGCGAAACGAGAACGTCGCGGCGGTACCCGTCGACTAACTGCACGTACCAGAAGGGGGAAGCGGTCCAACTATCGGTAACGATGGTCGCATCCGGCTTCACTCGCGCCAGGGTTGTGAGAGCGAAATCGTAGGCGCTGTAATCGTCGCTGCGGTCCACCCGCGGCATGTTCTTGGCGACGAGCGAAACGGGCACGAGTAACAAAAATGCTGCGACCGGCAGAACCAGGTAGTGACTAGAATAGGCGAGCTGGCGACGGGAGATGCTCGCCTGCTGCTGAACAAACGAAAGCACCAAGTGTCCACCGCAGCCGACCCACACCGCGAGGAGAACGTAGGCAGGGATGAAGTAGTTGTAGATGTTATGGATCTGGTAGGTGAGGACGACCAGCGCCACCAAGGCGCAGAGCAATAGGCCGTAGGCGGCAAGCAGACGGTTGACTCGCCAGGTGAAGACGAGGCCAGCCGCCGCCAGCGCAAGTCCAAAGACGCCGAAGTCGTTCAGCGGGAAGGCACTAACGACGTTTAGTCTCCCCAGAAAGGCGAAGTTCCAGTACTCGCCGGGACTGCTTCCGGTAAGGAACATGCTCAGGTACGTCCGCCAGCCCGACGGCTGCGCCCAGTTCAGGGGCGGCCCCTGCATGCCCCGCAGCGGCAGGTAGAGATAGACGGAGAGTCCGAGCAGGAAGAGAAGGCCGCAGCGAAGCCATTGACCCACGTTCAGGCTTCGTCGGCCCGCCCACAGGAAGAGCAGCATCGCCGGCGCCAGAAGGACGATGAGGCGATGGTTGCCGAGGCTAAGCCCGAACGTCAGGAACACCAGGTATGGCTGCCAGACACGTCCGCTTTGCCACCAGCACAGCAGCAGGTAGGTGATGATAGCCACGGAGAAGGCGTTTAGCGAGTACGATTCAGCCCAGTTGGCGTTCGACCAGAAGGTCGAAGAGAAAGCGAGGGTCAAGCAGCCGAGCAAAGCCGCTGGCCGGCTCCTGGTCAGATGCCAGACAATGAGATAGACGACGGCGACGGTGAGCGCCGCGAACACCGCCGACATCAGGTTCACGCGGTAGGCGACATCGCCGACGGGCAGAAAGGTGAATAGCTTCCCCAGCAGGATGTACAGCGGGTAGCCGGTGTTGTGCGCAATACCTAGAACACGGGCGGTCGTCGCGAACTCGCCCATGTCGTACCACATGACGGTGGGAGCAAGAGTTCGCAGATAGACGAAGAATGCTGCCAGCCCCGCCAGAGCGGCGCTTAGCGCTGGGTCTGCGTCGGAAAGCAACTTGAGAATTCGCCGACTCATCGTCTCCTACCGATAGAGCCCGGTCGTGACGGGCCAGGCGCTAGGCCGCTAGACCTCTCCTGTCCCCCAGCAGGCCCCGCATCTCTTCCGCATTCTGGGAATGGGCGAGCGCCGCCTCCGCACTGATGACGCCGCTATGGCAGAGCGCCGTCAGGGATTGATCCAGCGTCTGCATGCCGTGCTGGGCGCCTGTCTGGATGACGCTCAGTAGCTGGTGGGTCTTGCCTTCTCTAATCAGATTGCGGATCGCCGGGGTGGCGACCATGACCTCGATCGCCGCCACTCGCCCGGGTTGGCCCTGCCTGGGCACAAGCGCCTGACAGAGGACCGCCTCCAGCGCCATCGACAGTTGCGCGCGAACTTGCTGCTGCTGGTGCGGCGGAAAGATATCGATGACTCTGTCGATCGTCTGCGGTGCGTTGGGCGTGTGCAGTGTCGCCAGGACGAGGTGGCCCGTCTCGGCGGCCGTGAGCGCCGCCCCTACCGTCTCGAGGTC
>JBEKDP010000182.1:0-4211 GCA_050014295.1 Dehalococcoidia bacterium
TTCAGAGGCTCGGCGAAGGCAACGTTGCCGTCACAGCTGAGGGCGATGTCGGCGGGCGTGTTGATCTGCGCTGCGGTGGCGTGACCGCCGTCGCCGGTGAAGCCGCAGGTATCCGAGCCGGCGACCCTGGCGATTACTCCGTCGTCCGGGTCGATCCGCCGGATGTCGCAGTTTGTGGTGCCTACGCCGACAAAGCGGAACTCGGAGACGTAAAGCGCGCCCTCGGCGTCCATCGCCAGGCCTCTCGGGTTCGCGAGGCCGGCGGCCGTCGCGGCACCGCCGTCGCCAGCGGAGATGCAACTGCCATCCCCGGCTACCGTAGTGAGGACGTGAGTTGAGCCGTCGACCTTGCGGATGCGGCAATTATCGAGGTCGGCCACGAAGATGTCGCCACCCCGGTTCACGGCAACGCCCACTGGAGAGCTGAGGCGGGCCGCGGTCGCGTCCCCGCCATCGCCAGCGAAATCGCCGCAGGGGAAGCCGCTAGGGCCGGAACCGGCGACAGTTGTGATCTTGCCGGTCACACTCACTTCGCGGATGCGGCAGTTGAAGATGTCGGCGATGTACAAGTTGCCGTGCGCATCGTAAG
Organism: Dehalococcoidia bacterium; assembly: GCA_050014295.1. Lineage (GTDB taxonomy): Bacteria > Chloroflexota > Dehalococcoidia > DSTF01 > JALHUB01 > JBEKDP01. The sequence continues at coordinate 590 of JBEKDP010000182.1, forward strand.
CCAGGTCCGACCAAACGAAGGGAGATATGACGCTGGCATCGTAGGTCCCCAGGCTGGCCGCCGTCGCCGAGGAGCCGTCGCCGCTGAACCCGCAAACGCCGTTGCCGGCAACCGTGGTGATCGTGCCGGCGGATAGATCGACCTTGCGAATCCGGCAGTTGTCGGAGTCGACGATGGCGAGACCGCCGTCCGGGGCGAGGGCCAAGCCTGTGGGACCATTGAGCTGGGCGCTGGTGGCGGGCCCGCCGTCGCCGGAGAAACCGCAGACGCCGGTGCCGGCGATGATCGACACCAGACCTGTTCCCGCGGCTATCTTGCCCACGCGGCAGCCCGCACGGTCAGTGAAGTAGAGGTTCCCATGGGCGTCATAAGCGGCGCCGACCGGGAACGAGAGAGAGGTGGCGGCGGTGCTGATGATGTCGCCGGCGAAGAGCATGTTGAAGCTCTGCACCTCCCAGAAGCTGGACAGATCAGCCAGCGTTGCGCCCGGGTTGTCATTGTACTGGATGAGCCGCGAGGTGGTCAGCGTCTGATAGCCGGGCTTGCTAAGCTGGAATGTGGCGGAACCGACAGCCGGCCCGCTCCCCGTGCTGAAGAAGTACAGGCCGCCGATGCCGGTTGTAGTTGAGCCGGTATTGCCATTGGCGTCGGTGTAGGCGACGGTGACGCCGGTGAGGCCGGAGTTCGTATCGGCATCCCTGACGACGCCCCACAGGCAGCCGGATGCCAGGATTGCGGTGGCGACGGCAAGAAGCGCCAGTAGAGGGCACAAATAGCGTCGTCCAATTGCAGCGGTCATCATTTGCCTCCGTTCGATATGCGCGATCCCTGCGTCATCTCGCCCCGAAGGGGAGGTTCGCGCCCCGCGCGGACTCAATCATGAGTATCGACCGCGGTCTGGAAAGGGACGATCCGTCATCCGGTAGACGCCCCCGACTCCGGACGAGACCGGCTGATCATACGCCTCAAGGGTACCCAACGGTATAGGTCGAAACCCTGAATTCGGGCGGACAGAAAGCGACGCAAGGCGTGGGGAAGGCGAGGGAAAAGGCGGGAGGCGAGCCAGATGGCTCGCCTCCGGTTTCTTGCGATAGGACTCAGTCGAACGACAGCAGCAACTGCTAGAACGCCGTGTCACCTCGCTGGAGCTGGCGGAAGATCGTGCGCCGCTGGATCTCCGACGTACCGTCGGGTATGCGGGCGGTCCTGGCGATGCGGAAGCCCTCCTCGAGAACCATCTCCCCAGAGAGCCCCATTCCGCCGTGGATCTGGATCGCCCGGTCGTAGGCCCGCTGGCAGGTCTCGATGGAGAAGGCCTTGGACATGCAGATCTCCTTGACTGGCACCTTATTGGCGTCCAGCAGCTTCGCCGTCTGAACAGTCATGTGCTTGGCGGCGTATATTTCCATGGCGGTGTCAGCCATCATGAACTGGAGTACCTGGTGCTCCGCCAGAGGAGCGCCGAACGTCCTCCGCTCCTTGGAGTACTCCAGGCAGCGGTCCAAGGCGAACTCGGAGAGGCCTAGGCATACCGAGGCCATGCCCATGCGGCCCTCGGAGATGCCAAACATAGCGATCTGGAAGGCGCCATCCGGCGCACCGATCATGTAGTCGTTGCGCACTCTTACTTCATCCATCGTGAAGCCGCCGCAGTCGCTAGAGACGTGGCCAATGATCTTCTCCGGCCGGTCCTTCATGAAGCCAGGGGCGGTCACATCGAGGAGGAAGGCGGTCAAGCCGCCCTTGTGCGCCGCGAATGTCGCCTCATCAGTGATGGCGAAAACCGCAGCGTAGTTGGCGTAGGGGGCGTTGGTGATCCACGCCTTGGAGCCGTTAATCACCCACTCATCGCCGTCCCGGCGGGCCTTCGTCTTCAGGCCCCAGAGGTCGGAGCCGGCGCCGGACTCGGTAACGCCGAAGCAGATCGTCTTGTCGCCGGCCAGGAGTTGCGGCAGCACCTCAGAGCGGATGGCCGGGCCTGCGCCGAGGAACAGGTGGGACGGCCCATCAGTGAAGCCGGCCAGCAGCGGGGACGCGAGGAAGCCCGCCGCCCAGCTGACGAAGATGCGTCCGGGGCCGTACTTGCGGTTGAGGGCCTCCAGCACGAGCACCGAGGCGAGCCACGGCAATCCCCCACCTCCGACGCTCTCGGGGGCAAAGGCCGTGTAGTAGCCGGCCTTCGCCGACTTCCGCCTCAGTTCGTCGCGCGCCTCTCTAACCGGCGGGACGAGCAGGCCGTCATCGCCGAACAGCTTGCGCTCGTCGTGCAGGATCTCCTTAAACTGCTCCTCCAGCGGCACGACTTCGCTGTCAACGAAGCCAAGCATTCCCTGGATAGTCCCATTGATAACATCCCTTAGCTCTTCCGGAATTACCTCGTCCCCCATGGCAGGTGAACCTCCTTCAAGAAGAATCTTTAATAGCGAGCCCTGGTAGCTCGACGGTGGGGTCGACCAGGTTAGTCTAAGGCAACTCGCATAATAATGCACCTTTCCTCGGCAATTTGGCAAGAACCGATCCTCGTTAGAGCCCGGGATCGACGAGGCTCTTCGATGCCTCGATGTCCGGCGATCGCTATAATGATGTGACGATTCGGAAAAGAGACCGATCTCAAGGAGTCGCGCGGTGAGCGTTCCCGCGATTGAGCTGCAGCAAGTGGTCAAGGACTACGGGCCAACGCGCGCGCTCAGGGGCATCGACCTGACGGTCGCTCCGGGGCAGATCTTCGGCTTCCTGGGGCCGAACGGCGCCGGCAAAACGACCACCATCCGCATCCTCCTCGACCTCATCCGCCCGACCTCCGGGACGGCGCGCGTCCTGGGGTTTGACAGCCAGCGGCAGTCCATGGAGGTGCGGCGCCGCGCCGGCTACCTGCCGGGCGACTTGCGGATGTACGAAGGGATGCGCGGCCATGCCTTCCTGGACCTCATCGATTCGTTCCGGCCGGAGAAGCGAGACCTGCGCTATCGCGACGAGCTGCTGGAGCGCCTGGGCTTGGACCCTTCTCTGCCGATCCGCGCCCTGTCGAAGGGGAACAAGCAGAAGCTGGGGCTCATCCAGGCAGTGCTCCACCGACCGGAGTTGCTCGTCCTCGACGAGCCGACCAGCGGCCTGGACCCGCTCGTCCAGCAGGAGGTGGGCCGGCTGCTGGAGGAGACGGCGCACGACGGTCGGACGGTGTTCTTCTCTTCGCACGTTCTGCCGGAGGTTGAGCGCTTGAGCCACGCCGTAGCGATCATCCGCCAGGGCACTATCGTGGCCGTCGAGGAGATCGGGCGGTTGAAGCAGCGCTCCGTACACGTGCTGGAGATAACCTTCGCCGAGGAGCCGCCGCCGAGCCTGTTCGATCTGCCGGGAGTGAATGAGCTCCGCCGCGACGGCAACACGATCCGCGTGCAGGCGCGGGACGGCATTGACGCGATAGTCAAGACGATCGCCGCCTACCGTGTCGTCGATCTGCGGACGGAGCAGCCGAGCCTGGAGGACGTCTTCCTCGCTTACTACTCGCCTGAGGGTACGCCCGCCGAGGAGGTGCGCTGAGATGATGCGTTATGTCAACGTGTTTCGAAAGTCGCTGCGTGACCAGCGCTGGCAGATCATCGGCTTTGGGCTGGCGCTGCTG
>JBEKDP010000183.1:0-4209 GCA_050014295.1 Dehalococcoidia bacterium
CGGGTTCGGCGTTTTGCCGCCGCTGAACGCGTTCTATCGAGACGACGGTAGCCGTGTGGCGATAGTGCCTCACGGCGACGACGTCGCCGGTCCGTAGCTGAAGATAGACAAGAGGCGTGACTCTGAACACGAATCGGTTCACGTAGAGATAGTGCGCGCGAAAGAGGAGGAGCTCGGCGCGGCTCCACTTGCGCAGGACCTCACCCTCGGTCACTATCGGCTGCGACCAGAGATCGCGCAACGATTGGATGCTCTGAAAGCCGATGAGGAGGGCCACAAGGCTAAGGAGGACCAGCAATACGATTCCCCCACCACCGTGCTCCTTGATGGCGGTCGCGAGGGCGGCGCCCCAGGCCGCCAGGATGGCGAGCAAAAGAGGAGTGTAGATTAGGGTATCCCGAACGATCGACCTTCTCGCCGGGGAATGCCGCTCCTGCAAGAGACCTCCCTGTCTCTATCGCGGTATTTGCAGCGTCTGGCCGGGCTGAAGGAGGGGGTCGGTGACGCTTAGCCCGTTGGCGGCGGCGATTCGATTGGCGAAATCGGTCAGGTCCTCGCCTGGGGGAAGGAACTGCGAGGCGATGCCGAATAGGGAGTCGCCCGACTGAATCGTGTATTGAATGGCGCCCCCCGGAGTCGAGGTAGCGGTAGGCGCCGGTGTCCCGACGATGGTGGCACTCGCAATAGGCGTCACGCTCGTGCCGGCGATAGGCGTTCGTGCGGCGGCGGCCGCCGCCGTCGGCGTCGTAACGACGATGCTGGGGGCGGACTGACTGACCTCTCCGGGCGGCTTCAAGAGCAGCGCGAGGGCGACGGCGGTCCCGATCAACAACGCCAGGAGGGAACCGCGATAGAGCATATAAGAGGGGAGAGCGCTGGCCGGCTTCAGACACTCCCCACACAACTCGTCGCCGTGGTCCTCGCAGTAGAGCCTGCCACAGCGCCGGCACTCCCGCACAGCGTCCTTTTCGCAGTTGTAGCACTTCATGCAACGGGCAATATACCAGGTTTACCGCGCTATTGCCAGTCGCCCAAGCGCCCCTGCGCAGACGTGCCCCGGAGCGCCGTTGTTAGCGCATCTCCGCCGTGCCGCCAGCCTCTTTCAGCTTGGCGACAGCGGTCTGCGCCTCTTCTTTGCTCACGCCTTCCTTGACGTTGGTCGGTGCGGCCTCCACGAGGTCCTTTGCCTCCTTGAGGCCGAGTGTCGTCACTTCGCGGACGGCCTTGATAACGTTGATCTTGTTCGGCCCCATGTCTTTGAGGACGACCGTCCACTCCGTCTGCTCCTCCTCTTCCTCCGCAGGAGCGGCAGCAGCAGCAGGCGCGGCGGCAGCAGGGGCGACAGCCATCGCCATAGGCGCCATGGCGGTGACGCCGAACTCTTCCTCGATGCGCTTGTTCAAGTCGCGGATCTCGAGGATCGTCATCTCCTTTATCAGTTCGAATGCCTGGTCGACGCGGCCGCCGGCCTTCTCTTTCGCGGCAGGACTGCTGGCCTTAGCTGGTGTCATGTGACTCCTCCTCGTCTAGTGGGAACTAGTGGTTACTGATGTCGAAAAGTCAGGCTTCTTCCAACTGGCCCGCCCGCGCCTCTAGCAAACCCTGGAGCTGCGTAAGGCTGGAGTTCAGAAGCTGGCCAGTCGGCTGGACTATCGTGGAGGCGAGTAGTTGGGCCAGGCGCCAGACCGGCCCCTGGAGGCTACCTGCCAGTTTACCGATCAAGATCGGCCGCGGCGGCAGCGACGACAGCTCGCCCAACTCCCGCGCTGAGATGACCCGTCCCTCAAGATAGGCGAGGCGCGGCTGGAAGGCATTCTTCGCAGTCTGCACGTATTCGAGTACCGCCTTGGCAGCCTCGACGACGTCGTGGTAGCCGAAGATGACGGCCGTCGGCCCCTCCGCTAGCGCGGCGACCTCCGGCTTGTCGACGGCGGCGGCAGCCAGACGCAGCAGCGTGTTCTTGGTAACCCGCAGGTCGATCCCTTTGGCCCCCAGCTGGCGGCGTAGCGCGTTCATCTCCGCCACCCTGAGCCCCTGGTACTCGGCGCCGATGGCAATAGTGCTGCGGCCTATCTGATCCTTGAGCTCTTCGACGATCTGCAGCTTCTTGGGCGCTGGCATCTTCTTCCCCTTTCAGGGCAATCAAAAAGGCCCTTGCCGTCGCAGACAAAGGCCATAGCGCCGACCCAAGTCCTGTTTTGCCTCTCGGCCAGCGCGACTTTCGCCTCGGCGGGTATTGATTATCTCCGGTTTCCCGGAGGCCCGCTGTCTGCGGCGTAGTTACCATACACTCGGTCAGCCTCAAGGACAAGTCCCCGAGGCCGACATCCTAGCTTGTGGTCAGGCTCAGCGTAGTCGTCAGCTCGAGCTTGATCCCCGGCCCCATGGTGGTGGCGAGGCTCGCGCCCCTGATGAACTGGCCCTTGGCACCCGTAGGCCTGGATTTGACTATCGCCTCAACGATAGCGGAAAGGTTCTCCATCAGCTTCTCTTCATCGAAGCTGATCTTCCCGATTGGGACATGGATGAGAGCGCTGCGATCAAGGCGGAACTCGACGCGGCCCTGGCGAGCGTCGCGCACGGCCTTGGCCAGGTCTTGCTCCTCGATCACGGTGCCGGAGCGGGGGTTCGGCATGAGCCCGCGGGGGCCGAGGACGCGTCCCAGGCGGCCCACCTTGCCCATCAGCTCGCGTTGGGCAAGCGCCACGTCGAACTCGGTCCAGCCTCCTTCGACCTTCTTTATCAAGTCGTCTCCGCCGACGATATCGGCGCCTGCCTCTTCCGCCAGCCTGGCGCCCTCGCCCTCAGCGAAGACGAGCACGCGGACCGACTTGCCCAGGCCGTTCGGCATGAGAACGGACCCGCGCAGTTGCTGCTCGGCGTGACGCGGGTCGAGGCCGGTGCGGATGTGCAGCTCCACCGTCTCGTCGAAGCGCGCGTGGGCGGCCTTCTTGGCAAGCTGGATCGCTTCCGCCGGCGGGTAGGCTGCCTGGCTGTCCACCAGCCCGACAGCCTCAATGTGCTTTCTTCCGACCCTAACCATGCCGCACGCGTTCCTTACTTGACCTCAATGCCCATGCTGCGGGCCGTCCCCTCGATCATCCGCATCGCCGCCTCGACGTCGGTGGCGTTGAGGTCTCTCATCTTGATCTCCGCGATCTCGCGGATCCTTGACGACGGCAACTCGCCCACCTTCTCTCGCTTCTGAGCAGGGCTCCCCTTTTCGACCCCCAGCGCCTTCTTCAGGAGGTCGGATACCGGCGGCGTCTTCAGGACATAGGTGAAGGAGCGATCCTCGAAGACCGTTATCTCCACCGGCACGATCGTCCCCGCCTGCGAGGCGGTCTTCTCGTTGTAGTCCTTGCAGAAGGCCATTATGTTGACGCCGTGCTGGCCCAAAGCGGGGCCTACCGGCGGCGCCGGATTCGCTTTGCCGGCGTCGATCTGGAGCTTGATGATGGCGCGGATCTTCTTGGCCAAGCTAGAGCCTCTCGACCTGCAGGAAATCCAGCTCGACCGGGGTTTCCCTGCCGAAGAAGGACACGAGAACTCGCACTCTGCCCTTCTCCAAGTTTATCTCGTCCACCTGGCCCACGAAGTCCATGAAGGGGCCATCGATGACACGCACGCTCTGCCCCACGACAAAGCCTACCTTGACGCGCGGCTCTTCGGATCGCATCTGGCGCAGGATCTTCCTGACCTCCGCCACCTCCAACGGAGTCGGCTTGTTGCCGGAGCCCACGAAGCCGGTGACACCGGGAGTGTTGCGCACGACGAACCAGGCGCGGCTCGACTCGGGGTCGTCCTCGCGCAACTCGATTATCTGCACCAGCACGTAGCCCGGAAACACCTTCTTCTCGACGGTGCGGCGCTGGCCGTCCCGGATCTCGATCTCGTCCTCCGTAGGCACGATCACCTGGAATATAAGGTCCTTAGCATCCATCGAATCGATGCGATGCTCAAGGTTCGTCTTCACCTTGTTCTCATAGCCGGAATAAGTGTGGATCACGTACCAGGCGCGCCCCTCGACCGGCGCAGCAATATCCTCCTCGGGAGGTGGGGCCTCCTCTGGAGCCTGGTTGGCGCGCTCCTTCTCGGCTACTGCCGCCTTCTTCTTTCTCGGCACGTCTATCCGCCCTAACCCTTCATCTCAGAATGGTATGTGTGATGAGCCAGTTGAAGAACTCGTCGATACCGCCCAGGAGGAGC
>JBEKDP010000184.1:0-4207 GCA_050014295.1 Dehalococcoidia bacterium
CGCCGACGATGGAGCGCTTCTTCCGCCGCGCCGGCGAGGCGATGGCAGGCGAGGGACTGGTCGCGCTGTACATGCTGGAGGCGCACGGGACGCGGGTGGCCTCGACGTTCTGCTTCCTGGACGAGGACGAGCTCCTGCTGTACAACAGCGGCTACGACCCGCAGTTCTCGTCGCTGGCGGTGGGCCTGGCATCGAAGGCGGCCTGCCTGCAACGAGCGATCGAGGACGGCCGGCGGCATCTGGACTTCCTGCGCGGCAACGAGCCCTACAAGTACGACTTGGGGGGCGTCGACCTGGAGGTTTATCGCTGTCTTATCAAAAGGGGCTGAATCAGGCTAGAATAGAGACAAGGGCAGAAATCAGTGCAACGCATCGCCGTCATTAGCGCGCATACGTCGCCGCTGGCGCCGCTGGGATATCGGGAGACCGGCGGCATGAACGTCTATGTGCGCGAGCTCAGCCGCGAGATGGGCCGGCGGGGCTATCTGGTCGACGTCTTTACGCGTCGGTCGAACGGCGACAGCCCGGACGTGGTTTCGCCAAGCGAAAACGTACGCGTGATCCATCTCCGCGCCGGGCCGGAAGGGGGCGAGGGGAAGGAGCGGCTGTTCGGGCACCTGCGCGATTTCGAGCGGGAGCTGCTGGAGTTCCAGCAGGCGGAGGGGATCGAGTACGACCTCATTCATAGCCACTACTGGCTATCGGGCCGGTTGGGACTGGCGCTGCGGGAACGCTGGGGCGTGCCGCTTATCGCGATGTTCCATACGCTGGGGGAGCTGAAGACGCGGCTGCACGTGGGCAAGCCGGAACCGGCCTGCCGCATCGAGATCGAGAGGGAAGTCGCGCGGGGCGCCGACTGCATCGTCTGCGCGAGCGACCACGAGAAGCAGGCGCTGGCGGAGCTGTACGGGGCCGAAGCCGATCGGATCGCCGTCGTTCCCTGCGGCGTCGACCTCGACCGGTTTCAGCCGCTGGACAAGGAGTCGGCGCGCAGAGCTCTGGGGCTCAACGGCGAGCGGATGATCCTGTTCGTGGGCCGCGTGGAGCCGCTCAAGGGGGTGGACATTCTGCTGACAGCGGCGGCGCGGCTGAAAGAGGAGCCGGAGTACCGGGTGCTGATCGTTGGGGGAGACGGCAACGCCACGGACGAGATGCACCATCTGCGCGACCTCAGCGAGGGGCTGGGGATCGCCGAGCGGGTCAGCTTCGTCGGGCCGGTGGGGCACGACAGGCTGCCGCTGTATTACAACGCGGCCGACGTGTGCGTGGTGCCGTCCTACTATGAGAGCTTCTGCCTGGTGGCGCTGGAGGCGATGGCCTGCGGCACGCCGGTGGTGGCGTCGCAGGTGGGCGGACTGACGGTCACGGTACGGGACGGCGAGACAGGGTATCTCATCCCCTACCACTGTCCGGAGCCGTTCGCGGAGCGGGTGGCGCTGCTGCTGGGGGACGAGGAGATGCGGCGGGAGTTCGGCCGGACGGCGAGCGAGGCGGCGAGCGGCTTCGGCTGGGGGAACGTCGCGGACGCTATCGAGCCGCTGTATTGGCGGCTGATCGGCGACGACCGAGATCGATGATCGTCGACTTTCACGCTCACATCTTCCCGCCCGACATCTGCGACAACCGCGAAGAGTATCTGAGGCGGGACCCTACCTTCGAGCAGCTCTACTCCAATCCCAAGGCGTGCCTGGCTACCGCCGAGGACCTGCTGCGGAGCATGGACGAGGCGGGCATCGACGTCAGCGTGGCGGTGAACTTCGCGTGGCGCGACGCTGCGCTCTGCCGGCTGACGAACGACTACATTCTGGAGGCGGCGGCAGGCAGCGGCGGACGGCTCGTCCCGTTCTGCATGTTCGCGCCCGATAACGGCGACGAGGCCGAGGCGGAGATCGAGCGGTGCGTGGCTCTGGGGGCGCGCGGTCTCGGCGAGCTGCGGCCCGATAGCCAGGGCTACGACCTGAACGGCAGCAAGGAAGCGGACCTGCTGGCGCGAGCAGGGCAGGCACACCGGCTGCCCCTGCTCTTCCACGTCTCGGAGCCGGTGGGGCATGCGTATCCGGGCAAGAGCGGCCTCGCGCTGGAATCGTTCTATCGCTTCATCGAGAGGTGGCCGGAGGCGCAGGTGGTCGCTGCTCACTGGGGCGGCGGATTGCCCTTCTATGCGCTGATGCCGACCGTGAAGAAGGCGCTCGGCAACACCTACTTCGACACCGCGGCAAGCTGTCTGCTCTACCGGCCGGAGGTGTACCGCCACGCGGCGGAGATGGTCGGGGCGGCGCAGATCCTGTTCGGCAGCGACTTCCCGTTCCTGCCCCAGAAGCGGTGTCTGCGCGAGGCGGAGAAGGCGCCGCTGGACGAGGAGGCGAGGCGGTCGATCCTGGGCGAAAACGCGCGCCGCCTGCTGGGTCTGCGATGAAAGATCGAGCCAAAGAAGCAGGGATGCGGCTGTTCGTTGCCTGCGAGCTGCCGCCGGCGGTGAAGGAAGAGCTGGCGCAACTGCAGGGGGAGCTGCGCGCGCAGGGGGCGGGACGGCTGCGCTGGGTGCGGCCGGAGGGAATCCACCTGACGCTGAAGTTTCTGGGCGGGGTGTCGCCGGCGATGGCGGAGCGGGTGCGCGGGGCGCTCGCAGGGGCGATCAGCGAGCCCTTTGCGTTGAGCCTGCGCTTGGGGCGGGTCGGCAGCTTCGGCGGGCGGCTGCTGCGCGTCGTGTGGGTCGGGCTGGAGGGCGATACCGAGCAGTTGGCTTCGCTGGCAGCTCGGGTGGAGAAGGCGCTGGCACCGCTGGGGTTCGAGCGGGAAAGGCGACCCTTTGCGGCGCATTTGACGCTGGCACGCGTGCCCGACGAGACCGGCATGGAGGAGAGGTCGCGGCTGGCGGCGCTGCTGGAAGGCTTTCAGAGGCTGCCGCTGCCGTCGATGACGGTATCGGAGGTGAGCCTGATGCAGAGCTTCCTGTCGACGACGGGGGCGCGCTACGAGCGGCTAGCGGCGTTCCCGCCTGGTGCCTAAGGTTCAATACACGCGTCAAGATCCCCCGCGTACGCTCAGCACCGACGTTCAACAAGGTTCACAAAGCAAGGAGTGTGTCCCGTCGTGTGGAAAGGCCAAACGCCGCGTGTTTGGCAGAAGGAATAGTGAGCCACTCGTCGATTATTGGGCGAAACTGGTCCACCCCCAGGGTTTTCGCGATATAGAGCTCGTGGACTAGCAAGGTGGCACTTACTATCTGACATAGCAGTTGGTGCGTCTCACGGGATTCGCTGACATCGTCCGGACCGTCAGTGAACATGGTGGGGTCCTTGTAATTCGTCTTCAGACGCAGTCTACACAGGTAGTCGAGCAATGTTGTCGGACTCAGCCCCTGATCGAGACTTGATTTCTCGTCTTCGGTAAGTACCGGAACAGGAAACGACGGCCGTTTGCGAGGCTTGCGACCCGCCTCAAGTCTCGCGCCCTCCGTTTCAAGCCATGCTTTTCGACGCTCACTCCTTTTTTCCAGTCGCTTCTGGCGGCGGCGAATTGCCAAAGGCTCCTTTCTCGTCGTCCGAAGCGCTTTTGCAGAGAGGCTCCAGCAATTCTCATAGTCTGGAGGGGTGAGGTGGTGGATGGCGTCGTCAATGTCCGGCGGGAAACCAAGAAAGCGCCCGGCCCGGTAGCCAAGCGCCCAGGGGGTTAGCTCGCTTCTCGTGAAGAACTCGGCAGCCTGATGGAGTGTCGACGCGTGATCCTCCGGCCTTCGTTGGCCGCGAGCAACGAGAAGCGCTTGAGAGGCATGATAGCAGGAGTAATAGGCCTGGACGACTGCCCAGTTGTTAGCTATGCTCATCAGTTCGTCGTCTGGAAGCTGAGCAGTCGTCAACAGTAGAAGTTCAGTGCCCCAGGCATTTCTGAGGATAGCCCTGACGGTCGGAATGTCGGCGCTGGTCGTCGCGCCTCTAGTTCGCTGAAAATGGCGCGACGATCTCACGGATCGCGCCAAAGAGTCTATCACACGGCTGTCTGCAGCTGGCCAGTTCCGATGATAGGGCAAATGGTGCAGCGCGATGATGAACTGAAATGACCTCAGGTAGTGAAGATGAGTGCGAAAAGCCGTTTTGGCGTTACTTGCCATCTCGATCTTCGTTTTCAACTCACTCATCGCCAACCCCCTGAGCGGGGGAGTCCAGAGGGGGTTGCCCCCTCTGGCGGGGGTTTCAGGGGGTGTCCC
>JBEKDP010000185.1:0-4203 GCA_050014295.1 Dehalococcoidia bacterium
CGCCGTTCTCATCGTCGACGTGCCGGAGGCATCGCGGATACCGGCGCTCGCCGAGCCGTTCTTTCTGGCGTTCAACGCCACCGTGAAGTTCCGCGTGGTGATGACCGCGGAAGACCTGGCGAAGTCGGGCCTGGAGACACTCGGAAAGAAGTACCCCGTCTAGGCCGAGTTCGTCCTATTTGTACGCGGAGAAACCCAGAGCAGAGAAGGGCCGCCTTCCGGGGCGGCCCTTTGTCGTTGTTCCAATCTTGCTGGGTTTGGTACCGCTGCCTGTTGATGGCAAGGCCGGCCGGCATGAGCGCGGCCGCCATTTGGCCGGCGACATTCTTCGCGATGTCCTGACCGGCCTGTAAGCATGCCCTCCTGGCATAGCGCCGATCGACGCGCCGTACTAGAATCCGACGGAGATGGCACGTCTCACTACCCTACTGTTGGCCGGCTTCTCCCTGCTCGGGTCGCTGTTCGCGCTATCCTGCGGCTCCAGCACGAAGAACGAGGTCGCGGCGTTACCCACGGCCAAGGGCGCTGCCACCGACCAGGCCCCCGCGTCGACGCGCTCATCATCTGCGCGCCCCCCGACGGCCAACGCCGTTAGCGCCGCCACGCCCACCGAGGGGGCCGCGAGCTCCGACGACGAGCCGACCCGGCACTCCGGCCTGCTTCAGCTCTGCCTCGGCGTCTCTGACGAGCGGTATCGCCAGATCTGCGCCGCCGTCGCCAGCAAGAAGGTCGACATGTGCAGCGAGATGCCGGTCACGAGCCCCGCCGAGACGGCGGCCTGGCAGGCGCTCTGCGGCTACCTCGTCGCCGCAGCGACGAAGGACACCGCCATCTGCGACAACATGCAGACGGTGGCCCCCGGCTTCAATCCGGCGTCCATGCCCCTGGGCGAATGGGGCGCCGACTGCAACATGTACGTCGCCATCGCGGCGAAGGACGCCTCGCTCTGTAGTCGAACGACGTCGGCGGGCGGCTGCCAGCGTGTCGTCGCGGTCGCCAAGGGCGCCGTCCCGCTGGAGGAATGCGACGACCCGGACTGCCTGTTCGATTACGCCCTGCGCAACCAGAGCAGCGCGGCGTGCGACAAGATGGCGACCGTCGCCGGCGCTCTGGGCCAGACGCTGCGCATCTCCTGCTTGGCGATGCTCAGCGGCAACGAGGGGGACTGCGACCCGCTAAAGAGCGTCGGCGTTAGTGAGTGGGGCGCGTGCGTGAGCAGGGCGCTCTACGGCCAGGCCCGCTCGGCGCCGGGCGGCTTCGAGTTCTCCGTCTGCGGCGACGACACCACGTGCCTCGATCTCGCGATCGTGGACATGGCGTACTCCATCGCCGGCCAGTAAGCTTTCTCTTCGCGACCTAGCCAGTCGAATCCAGGAGTGGTTTTCGTGAGGGACGTGAGATCGAAGGCTGGAAGTGCTCCCGTCGCGATGCAGCACGACGAAGAAGAAAGCGGGATGCCCGAGGGCATCCCGCTTCACGTCTCTGCAATACCGCCCTAGCTAAGTCCCTCGGGCATCCCTTGCGAAGGCCCACCCCCTGGCCTCGGTCCTCTCCATCGATACGCGAGGTCGGGAAGTGGACCCTGTACTCTATCGGTAGTCGACTCCGGACGCCACTGCGTGGCCGGGCATCGCGAGCCCCTTCTGTCCGCTGCTCGCGCCGGGCGTGGCGAGTCCATTCTGTTCGCCCTTCGTGCCACCCATACCGAATCCCTGCCAACCACGCATGCCGCCGCGGCCACCCTTTCCTAAGAACTGCAGGAGGCCGCCGGCATTCTTGGCGATGAGACGCAGGTTGCCGTCAACGGAAAGAACGACCACGTTGTCGCCGTTCTGGAACTGGGACAGGTCTGTGGGAACGGTAGTGACGCCGCTGCCAATGGTGTAGGTCTTGGAGCCACCGACGTTGAGGTCGGCGGTTATCGTCTTGGCATTGGTGTCGACGCCCGTAACGGTCCCCAGGTCGACGGTCGCTGTGTGGCTGTTGTTGCTACTGTCTTTGAATTGGAAGGAGCCACCCATGATGTGGCTGAAGAGCTGATCCTGCGGGATACCGTTCAACTCCGGGAGAATCGGATTCGCGCTGGGCAACGGCGCCGGCCTGGCCTCGAGGGTCGCCGTGATGTCCTGGGCGTTGCCGCCTCTGGTTATCGATAGGGTGACGGAATCGCCGGGCTTCTTGTTCTTGAGGGCGTTGAGCAGCGCTTGCATGTCGCTGACCTGGGTGCCGTCGACGGCCTTGATCACGTCGCCGCGCTGGAGGCCGGCCTTTTCGGCAGGGCTACCGGCGATGACGGCAGAGACCGTCAGACCGTCGGCGGTGAGAGCGATTTGGGCGCCCAGCCACGGCGTCTCCGCGGTCGGGGTCGCGCCCTGCTGCGAGCCGAGGGTCGAGAAGATGTCTTGCTGATCTTTGGATGCGGCGAGGGCGGACGCGCTTGAGCCGCCTCCGTTCAGGGCGCGGAAGGCGAGACCTCCTCCGAGCAAGGCGATGACGGCCACCGCCAGTCCAGTCGCCACAACAAACTTCTTCATAGCCTTCGCTCCTTACTACTGTCCTGACCAGGTACCAGTCTTATGGTAAAGTGCCGTCTTTAAGAAAGCGTTAAGAGACTGTTAGAATTCTTCTACCCCTAGCTTCTTGTGGCGTCCGAACAACGATGTTTCGGGAACGGCAGCTCGGGCTTCGCGGCCTGATCAGCGATGCGAGGCTCGACCTCCACCTAACCTTCTGCCGGCTCAGGGCGTCGAGACCCGCCGTTGACAAGGCTACGGTCCACTAAAGCACTGGAGGTACTGGACCCCAACCAACGGCGGCGGCACGGACGGGCATGTTCCTTCGCCCACGGGCCCGGTCTCCAACCCTGCGTAGAGCGTGAAGCTGTCGCCATCGGAGGAGTACATGTAGCCACGACACGTCAGTAGACTAGCCATCAGGTCCTTCGGCAACGGCTGCAAGAACTCCTGGAGCTTGCAGCCGGCGTCGCGCTGCGAGTATATGCAGAGGGGTTGAGCGGCGCCGGCAGTGCTGGGGAACGCGGCGTACTTGTGGTGATACTGCTGCAGGGCGGCGTCAAGGCTGTTCATGTCAGACAGGCGCTGTTGATCGCGCTCGATGGGGGTCTTGTCGCTGGCATTCAGGCATGTGGCCATCAGGTCCGGCGCGAAGTTGGAGCAGAGGCCTGCCACTGCTGGGTCCGCGGTGGTGCTGCTCACGTCTTGTGTTGTGCACCACTTGGCGAAATCGAAATCGGATCCACCCGCATGAGCGGCCTGCAGCTCCAGCGACTTCCACAGCGGGAACTCCGCGACAGAGACATCGGGTGCACGCAGATGGAGCTCATTCGGAGAGTCGATCCAATCGAAGTACAGATGGACGTCAGCCCCCGCGAATACGATCGCAGCGCCGGAAAGAACGGCGGCGACAGCGACGCCGGTCCCACGAATCCTTTTTGCGACCCAGTGACCGCCTTTGAGCAACATCTCGATCCCCAGTCCGACGAACAGGAACATGAAGGGCGCCACGATCAGGCCGCGAGCTGCATCGGGTGTCTGGCTGGAGAAGACCTGGATAGTGTAGACGGGAAGCAGGAACATGACCCACCAGAGCGCCGTCTGCCGCCATTTCCAGGCCGCTGCGAGGAGGCCCAGCAGAAACAGCCCGCGGGCAAAGGGGTCGAGGAGACCGTGCCCGGTCGGGAGGTATCGCCCCATTAGGCCGTGCCCCATGACCTCGCCGCCGTTGATTCGGACGAATGCCTGCGTGGCCCAGATGACCTGGCGCGCGAGAACCCGCCCCATGTTTGAGTCGCCGAAGTAGGGCAGGTGCTGGTTGAGGATCAGCACCGCGTCCGGCCGCCTGTCGAAGGCGTCCCAGTTGTCAATCACCGGCTTGATCTGCGGCGAGAAGATGACGACGCAGGTTGCGACGAGGATGGCGTAGCCGAGAAGGATCTGCCGGCTCTGACCCCGATACAGGTAGAGGGCGAAAGGGAGGTAGCCCAGGAAGAAGAAGATGACAAGACGACCGGAGAAGTACCCGTAGAGCGACAGCGCGGCGAACGCCCCCGCCGCAGCGTAGTAGTACCACTTCTGCTTGCGAAGAGCGAACACGAGCATGAGGGCGCCGGCGACGAAGAAGAGGTCGGCGTTCATGTTGGTCCAGGTCGTGCGGGAGAAGTGAAGGAACCAGTAGTTCGTGGCG
>JBEKDP010000186.1:0-5449 GCA_050014295.1 Dehalococcoidia bacterium
CACGCCACTGGCGATCGATGCCGGCGACCGCGACCCGCCGGCCTTCGCGCTCAACCCACTGCGGCCGCTCGGCGTGGCGGCCCCCCGAGTAGCAGCCCACCGTCAGCGGCTGCTCCACGCTGCCTCCTCCCAATGGGATGCTGAAGGAGGGCCAAGAGTTGAGGCCGAGGCTGGAAGGCCTCGGCGACAGTGGTATTCGAAGCCCTCCTACTGCTGAATCGGCGCCAGCAGCTCCAGCGTTCGCTCATACGCAAAGCCGACCGCGCGCAGGCAGACATTGACGAGCACGTCGGAGGCACGGAACGCCTGTAGGCCTTCGGGCGTCGACAGGTCGAAGCCCGTGAGTTCGCGGCATTGGATGGCGCCCATCTCATCGCGGAAGGCGCGCAGGAAGCGTTGCGTCAGGCCGTTGGCGATATCGTCCGCTTGCCACTGTCCTGGCTCTTCGCGCCCGTGCTTGATGCCAATGCACATGATCGCGCCGGTGACGGCGCCGCAGACCTCGCCGCTGCGGCCCATGCCGCCGGCGAAGGCTGTCGCTATGCGGGGGATGAGCGGGCTCTCTATTCCCATTTCCTTGCAAACAGCCATCAGAACCGCCTCTGAACAGTGGTAGCGGCGGGCCATTAGCTGTTGGGCTGGGTTCAGTTCCATCGCTTCCTCCGGTCTAAGAACCGTCTACAGCGCCGAGGCTGGAAGGCCTTGGCTACAGCGGTATCAAGACCCTCCTACTGCTGAATCGGCGCCAGCAGCTCCAGCGTTCGCTCATACGCAAAGCCGATCGCCGGCAGGCAGACCCGAATGGGCCCGTCGGAGCTGCGGAACTGCTTCCGGCCCTCGGGCGTGCTCAGATCCATGCCCGTCAGCTCGCGGCAGTAGAGGCTCCCCATCTTCTCGCGGAAGGCGCCCAGGAACTCGGCGCCGAGCCTGTGCGCCTCGTCGTCGGGCTGGCCGACCTCGTCGCGGCCGTGCTTGACGCTGATGGCCATAAGCGCGCCGGTAGCGGCGCCACAGACCTCACCGCTTTCGGCCATGCCGCCGGCGAATACGCTGGCGATGCGCGGGACAAGGTCGTTCGCTATTCCCAGTTCGTGGCAGACAGTCGCAAGAACTGCCTCTGAACAGTGATAGCCGCGGGCTGCTAGCTGTTGAGCTGGGTTCAGTTCCATCGATCCTTCCCTCGTGCAGGCCCGTCTACAGGGCCGGGTGGGCCTTGTGCCATTCGGTCGCCTGCTCGTAAGCGTAGGATACACGAAACAGCGAGCCCTCGTCAAAGGGCTTGGCGAAGAGCTGGACGCCGACAGGCAGGCCGTCGGAGAAGCCGGCAGGGACGGAGATGCCCGGTATGCCGGCGATGTTCGTGGGAAGGGTGAAGATGTCGCTGAGGTACATCTCGAACGGGTTGTCGACTTTCTCGCCGAGGCGGAAGGCGGGCGTCGGGGAGACCGGCGTCACCAGCACGTCGTACTTCTCGAAGGCGGCGTCGAACTCGCGGCGGATGAGGGTGCGCACTTTCTGGGCTTTCAGGTAGTAGGCGTCGTAATAGCCGGCGGAAAGGGCGTAGGTGCCGAGCATGATGCGGCGCTTGACCTCGTCGCCGAAGCCGTGCTGGCGCGTCTTCTCCATGTTGTCCCACATGCCCTCGCCCTCTTGATAGGAGTAGCCGTACTTGACGCCGTCGTAGCGGGCGAGGTTCGCCATCGCCTCGCTGGGGGCAATGATGTAGTAGACGGCGAGAGCGTAGGGCGTGCTGGGCAGCGATACGTCCCAACCGACCGTGGCGCCGAGGCCGGCCATCACACCTACCGCGTCCTCGACGAGCCGCCGCACCGAGGGGTCCATCTCGGCCGGCAGGTACTCATTGGGCACGCCGATGCGAACGCCTTTGAGGTCGCGCTGGAGGGACCGGGTGAAGTCGGGCAGCTCGACGTCGGCGGAGGTGGAATCGCGGGGGTCGTAGCCGCCCACGAGGTTGAGCATGAGGGCGGCGTCCTCGACGTCGCGGCTGAGAGGGCCGATCTGGTCGAGGGAGCTGGCGAAGGCAACGAGGCCGAAGCGGCTGACGCGGCCGTAGGTCGGCTTCAGGCCGACAACGCCGCAAAGCGCCGCCGGCTGCCGGATGCTGCCGCCGGTATCGGAGCCGAGGGCAAGAAGGCACTCGCCCGCCGCCACCGCCGCCGCGGAGCCGCCGGAGGAGCCGCCGGGCACACGCGTTAGGTCCCAGGGATTGTGGGTCGGGAAGAAAGCGGAGTTCTCGGTGGAGGAGCCCATGGCGAACTCATCCATGTTGGACTTGCCGACGATGACGGCGCCGGCGGAAAGGAGCCGCTCGACGACGTGGGCGTCGTAGGGCGGGACGAAGTTCTCAAGCATGCGCGAGGAGCAGGTGGTGCGGACGCCCTTCGTGCAGATCACGTCTTTGACGCAGACGGGGACGCCGGTTAGGGGCGCGACTTCGCCGCGGGCGATACGGGCGTCGGCGGCGTCGGCCTGCCGGAGCGCCAGCTCCTCGGTTACGGTCACGTAGGCCTGGACGCGCCCGTCAACCTCGGCGATCCGGCTCAGCACCGCCTCCGTCAACTGGCGTGAGGTGACCGCTTTCTCCGCGAGAAGCCGGGCTGCCTCGTGGGCCGTCAGATAATGGAGGTCCAGGGTGTCCTCCTCACTCAGGGATCAGGCGACCGGCAGGTGGATGGCCGTCACTCGAGGACGGCCCGCACGCGGAACAGATTCTCTTCGGCGCGCGGAGCGTTCGCCAGGACGGCGTCAGGAGGGAAGGAGGCGCGCGACTCGTCCGCTCCGAAGACGTTCTCCAGCGGCAGGGTGTGCGCCGTCGGCGGCACGCCTTCGGTATCGAGCTGGCTGAGGACGTCGAAATGCTCGAGTATCTCCGAGAGCTGTTCCTGGAACTTCGCGGTGTCCTCTTCGCTGAGTCCCAGGCGCGCCAGCTTGGCGATGTGCTGTACCTCTTCCCTGCTGAGGCCCAAAAGCCCTCCTCGCTGAGTCCGGCCGGTGGCGTCGATTATAGCATCGGAATGGCCGGTGGACAATGCGACGTTGAATGTCCCCTAGCGCTCTGCTAGTATGAGTTAACTGGCATTGAGGGGGCGGAGATGGTGAAAGCTGCCCCGAGGGCGGCTACCCTCGGCCGGCCAAGCTATGTGTGGCGAGCCGGCCAGGAGCGTCGGCTCACCCTCATACGCCGATACGTCCCGTTGGAGGGAGCGCGCATCCTGGACGTGGGATGCGGCGTGGGCACGTACGTAAAGAGGCTGAGGGAGCTATCGGAGCGGGTCTGGGGCATTGATATTGACGCCCAACGAGTGCGGCGAGGCTCGGCGGCGGTGCCCAATCTGATGCCGGCCGCCAGTGAACATATGCCCTTCTTAGACGACAGCTTCGACGTGATCCTCCTCCATGAGGTGATAGAGCACGTCGCGGATGATGCAGCGACGCTTCGCGAGGCCTGTCGCGTCGTGAGGGTGGGGGGAAAGATCGTCATTTACGCGCCAAACCGCCTGTACCCGTTCGAGACGCACGGCATCTACGTAGGAAAGCGATACGTCTTCGGCAACATCCCGCTGGTCAACTACCTGCCCAACATGCTGCGTCGACGGCTGGCGCCGCACGTCCGCGCCTACCGCGACAGCGATCTAATGGCGCTGACGCGGGCGCTGGACGTCCGCTGGGCGGCGCACACGGTCGTTTTCCCTGGTTTCGACAACATCGCGGCGAGGAGCGGCGGGCTGGCCAAGGCGCTGCGCTCGACGCTTTACGCTTTGGAGAAGACGCCCCTTCGAGCGCTCGGCCTGTCTCATTTCCTGGTGCTCGAGAAGCGTGGGGCGGCTAGAGAGGAGGAGGCGGATGGCTAGGATGTTCAAGCGACGGCGCTGGCAGACCATCAGGAAGGGCCGAGGGGGGTTGCACGGCTGGATGCTGGTGCCGCTCATTCTGCTCGCCATCCTCCTGGCCGGCACCGGTGCGATGGCTATCGCGGGCTTCGTGATCTACCGCGTCTATGCCTCCGGCATGCCTCCGATTGAGGAGGTGCTGGCGAGCCAGGGCGGAGGCGCCCAGGTATTCGACCGCAATGGCGTCCTGCTCTACCAGTACATGGACGACCTCGCCGGTCTCCGCAGTCCGGTGCCGCTTTCTGAGGTATCGCCATATCTGATCAAGGCAACTGTCGCGACTGAAGTCGGTTTCCTGCAAGGCACCGGCGGCAGCTCGATCACCCAGCAGCTCGTCAAGAATATCTACATTCCTGAAGACCAGCGTCAGCAGCGGTCCATCTCTCGCAAGCTGAAGGAGACCGCCTACGCCATTGAGCTCACCCAGCGCTACTCGAAGGACCAGATTCTGGAGTGGTATCTGAACCAGATATCGTACGGTGGGGTTTACAACGGTGTCGAGGCAGCATCGGAGGGATACTTCGGAAAGAAGGCAAGCGACTTGACGCTGGGCGAAGCGGCGCTCCTGGCGGGGATCCCGGCCTGCCCTAGCTGCTACGATCCGCTCCAGAACCCTGAAAGAGCCCTTCAGAGACGGACACAGGTCCTGCTCCGGATGGCGGACACAGGAGCGATCACTAAGGAGGCGGGCTGGGTCGCAGCCCAAGAGCCGCTGAATCTGTCTCCGCAGCATTTCCTTATCGATGCACCCCATTGGGTGCTTGACTACATCGAGCCGGAGCTGGAGCGGATGTTTGGCCACCAGGCGGTATACCGCGGAGGGCTGAAGGTAACGACGACGATCGACGTCAACCTGCAAGAGAAGGCAGAGCAGATCCTGGAGAACCGGATCAGCGACTTCGAGCAGTCGTCGAACGGCCATAACGGAGCGCTGGTAGCGATGGACCCCACTACGGGCGAGATCCTGGCGTACGTCGGTAGCCGCGACTATTTCCGGGAGGACATCTTGGGCCAGAATGACATGGCGCAGGCGCTGAACTCGCCTGGATCGGCTCTCAAGCCCTTCACCTACGTTACGGCCTTCATGAAGTTGGGCTGGGGCCCCGGCACGATCGTGATGGACACGCCGACCAGCTACACGGAGTCGGACGGCACGGTGTTCTCGCCTACGAACCCTGCGCACGACTACCACGGCGCGATAACGATACGGACGGCGCTCGGCAACTCCCTGAACATTCCCGCTTTCAAGGTGATCCTGGCGACAGGCGTGCAAGACGTCGTGGACACAGCAACGAAGATGGGCATCACCGGCCTAACCGGGAGCTACGGCCCCTCACTCACTATCGGCGGCGTGGACGTCAAGCTCATCGACATGGTCTACGGCTACAGCGTCTTCGCCACCGGCGGCATCATGCGGGGCGTGCCCACCACGCTCGACCTGCCGGAAGGAAACAGGCAACTGGACCCGGTCTCCATCCTCCACGTGGAGGACTCCCAGGGAAACGTGTTGTACGATGCAAACGATGATAAGCGAGATG
>JBEKDP010000187.1:0-4170 GCA_050014295.1 Dehalococcoidia bacterium
GGCGGCACCCTATTTGGGGCGAGGAACTGCTGCCATCTCAGTCGTGGTTTGGCCTTGCTCGTCAGGTCGCCCGCTGGCACCACGAAAACTGGGATGGCACAGGATACCCGGACGGCCTTCGCGGCGAGGAGATACCGATCGCGGCGGCCATCACTGCGGTCGCTGATGGCTTCGACGCCATGACGACGCAGAGACCCTACAAGAGCGCCTGGCCACAGATCCGCGCCGTGAAAGAGATCAGAGACAGCAAGGGCTTGAGATACTCCCCCAAGGTAGTTGAAGCATTCGAGCGCGCGCTGCAGAAGGGCGAGATCAAGAGGGTCGCGCTGACTAGCCCTCCCAGCTCGTCAGACCTAACCAAGGCCGCCTGAGTCACCGTTATCTCTGGCAATCCGTACACCGCCGGCTCAGCCGCCCGGTCGAACGCAAGAAATGGGGACGCTCCGTTTAACCTTTCGTTAACATGAGCGTGGCCTGACAGTAACAAAACGCTGGAGCGCGTGTGATAAGCTAATCTTAGGTGGAGCGCAGCGGTCCACCGCTGAAGGAACAATTAGGAGGAAGAACATGAGGATCTTACAGGTAGCACCGCTGTGGGAGCGGGTTCCCCCTCCAGCCTATGGCGGCACCGAAGCCGTCGTGAGCTTGCTGACAGACGGGTTGGTCCGGCGGGGACATGACGTTGTGCTACGCGCCTCCGGCGATTCGATCACGCTGGCCGAACTACGATCTGTCTATCCGCGCAGCCTGCGAACAGCCGAAGAGGTTGGGAGCACCCTCTCGTACGACCTGGTACATGCCGCAGACGCACTGTATGATGCCGGCGATTTCGACGTCGTCCACAACCACATGGGCGAGATGTTGATGGCCTTCGCTGATCTCCTGGACGTGCCCATGCTCACGACCACCCACGGCAACCTGACGCCGGACAGCCGTTTCGTTTGGGAGCGCTACAACGGCTTCTTCAACACCATCAGTTGGTCGCAGGCCAAGCACATAGTCGGCTTCAGGAATGCGCGGTTCGCGGGGGTCGTCCACAACGCGATCGACGTCGCGAGCTACCCCTTCCGCGCCGACAAGGATGACCACCTGCTGTGCCTGGCGCGCGTCTCGCCGGAGAAGGGGACTCATTTGTCGATCGAGGTGGCGCGCCGGCTGGAGATGCCACTCATCATCGCGGGCAAGGTTGACAAGGTAGACCACGACTACTTCCGGACGGCGATAGAGCCCGAGATCGACGGCAAACAGATACGCTTCTTCGGCGAAGCTGACGCGCGGCAGAAGCGCGAGTTGTACTCCAGGGCCCGCGTCTTGCTCGCGCCGATCTCCTGGGAGGAGCCGTTCGGTCTAGTCATGCCCGAGGCGATGGCCTGCGGCACGCCCGTGGTGGCGTTTGCCCGTGGGGCGGCACCGGAGATCATCGAAGACGGCGAGACAGGCTTCCTGGTTCACAATGTCGACGAGATGGTGGAAGCGGTACGCCGTGTAGGGGAGATCGATCCGGCGCGTTGCCGGAGCCACGTTGAGAAGCGGTTCGACATCCCGGTCATGGTCGACGGGTACCTCGGAGCTTACGAGCGGATGCTGGAGACAGTTCAGGCGGAGCGTCCCCTCCCAGTATCGGTTCTCCAGTCGGAGAGTCTAGCAGGCGCGAAACGCGACCTGCCTGCCGGATCGCGCGCCTCCTGATCTTCTTGGCCGAGGCAGCAGTTCTTTCGCTAGCCTTGCGGCTTGATAACCAGCGGGTGGACAGGTCCCACGGCTGCTCTCTCATTGCGCTGACCGAGAAGCGTCATCTCGAAGATCGCAACAAGCACCTCGATGAAGTCCTCCCTCGATATCTGACCCTGGTAGATGACCCACCGGCGCGCCATCTCGTCTGTCATGCTGGCCAGAGCCAAGGACACCAGATAGGGGTCGGCGATTTGCCCGTAGCCGGCCCTCTCCATCCTGATGATGCGTTGCGCCAACTCCTCGACGCGTCGGTGAAGCAAGACATCGCGGAGAGTGAGTAGCTCGGGGTCCAGGCTGGCGACACGGCCCAACGCTTTGAAGACCGGCCACACCCGGATCAGAGTGTCAACAAGGCCGGTAATGCTGAGGCGGATGATCTCCTCCTGTGAGGAACCGCGCGCAAACGGAGGTAAGGACCCTTCGAGCAGTTCCCCGAACACCTCCGTCATCGCCTGCCGCATCAAGTCTATCTTGCTGTTGAAGTACTTGTAGAAGGTGCCGTAACCGCAGCCGGCGCGGCGAGCGATGTCGCTCACCCGAGCAGCCGCAATCCCCTGCGCGCCAATGATCTCGATAGCCGCTTCCATCAAGAGTTGTCGCGTGCGCTGCCCGCGGGAAGTGCTGGGGTCGGCTACCTTTCGCCGGCGTGCAGTCGATTCGGATGCGCTCGTCTTGTTCATATCCCGATCCCGTGAGTGAGGTCCTACAGCGACGCCTTGCCCCGACTTGCTAGCCATCGGGCATGACCAGCGGTCTGACAGGTCCGGAAGGCGCCCTCTCGGCGCGCTGGCCGTGAAGAATGAGTTGGCTCATGCTGATGAGCATCTCAATGAAGTCTTCCTTAGAGATCTGGCTCCCGTAGAGCCGCCACCGGCGCGTCATTTCATCCACCAAACTGCTTATAGCAAGGGCTACCAGGTAGGGGTCGGCCACTTGACGGTAGCCGGCTCCCTCGAGCCGAATGACGCGCTGCGCCAGCGTCTCGACCCCTTCGTGCTGCAGAGCGTCGTGAAGCGAGAGCAAGTCAGGATCAACGCCGGCGGCCCGGTCGAGGACTTCGAGGATTGGCCGCAGGCGGACCAAGACATCAGCATATCTTGTGAAAGTGGGGCGAATTCGCTCCTGCGCTGTCGAACCGGCCTCGCTAGCGGGGGGACGGGGAGGCAAGACACTTCCGGTCATCTCCCCGTACACCTCCAACATCGCCTGCCGCACCAGGTCTATCTTGCTTCCGAAGTACTTGTAGAAAGTCCCGTAGCCGCAGCCGGCGCGATCGGCGATCTCGTGCACGCGGGCAGCCGCAATTCCCTTCGCACCGATTATCTGGATGGCCGCCTCCATCAGCCGCTGCCGCGTGCGTATCCCGCGAGCGGTGACCGGTTTGACCAACCGTCTCCGGGGTGCCGTCGACTTGGCTGCGATCTTCTTGGCCATGCTCCCGATACTCAATGCTTGGGCCTGGTCCCGTGTCGACATCCTATCACGAATTCCTGAATAGTCCACATTCTCGTTCGCTCCCGTAGAGGCCTTCGGCGAGCAGTCCTCGCGTCTTCTTGCATTAATCTAGCGCCAGCCTTGCGGGTCTGCTTGACGCTAAGCCATCGCTTTCCCTGCGCTTTCCTTACGCTTTGAAACGCTCACGAAGTTTGCTCCCAACACTGACAACAGGAGAGCGGACTGAAAGCCCCGACGAAGCAGATGCCTGCCCGCAGCGGCATCGCGCCGCTGGAAGCCAGTCGATGCGCTGAGCGGCGTTCGTGGCGTTGCGCCACCGACCGCGATCTGCACGTTTCAGCGGGTTTCAGCGGGAATCGGAACTCGAGAGGGAGATACTAGGGTTGCGGCAGCGGAGCAGGAATCGCTTGGTCGTTTCGCCCCTACGGGTCGATGGGCGAAGCAGGGACCGCCTGGTCGTTAGGTATCGGGTTGTCACACGTGCTGTAGTTGCGACCGAAGCAGAACTGGAGGTCCTTGATGTCGATGTCATCATCGGCCAAGGCCGGCTCCAGGTCATACCAGCGGTCGTAGGACTGCATCCCAAGCTGACTGCCGTACCGGAAGGCTTCCGCTTGGTCGTCCGTCACGTCGACGACGCAGTCCAGGTTCAGGTCACACTCCAGCATGCGGATGGTGACGTGTGCATCACTGCAGATGGGGGTGAGCTGACCCGGCAGAGTGCCCGGAATCGCCTCCGCCAAAGTGTCCGTAACCTCGCAGTTGTCGTCCACGATGTCCGTGACGATCCCGTTGTCCTTCGTCGGGCGGAAGTCAGAGCGGTAGATCAGGTCGCTCAACTGGGGCACGACGAAGATCCTCTCCACCAGACCGCTGCCGTTGTTGGGACCAGGCACGATCGTGGCGATTGGCGTTCCGTTGTTCGTCGGGTTCTTCGTAGTGCAGCCCTCAAGGATGCTGTTCTCGCTGACAACGGAGAAG
>JBEKDP010000188.1:0-4152 GCA_050014295.1 Dehalococcoidia bacterium
GAATGCTCGTGGCCGACCTGGAAACGCAACAATTCCGCCATGCCAACCCGGCGATATGCAGGATGTTCGGATACACTGAAGAAGAGTTCCTGCGGGTAGGCGTGGCGGATATTCACCCCAAAGAGTCCATGAGCTACGTGCTGGCCGAGTTCGAGGCCCAAGCGCGGGGTGAAAAGCTATTGTCGGCTGACCTTCCGTGCCAGCGCAAAGACGGCAGCCTGTTCTACGCTGACGTCAACGCCATTATGGTGGTCTTAGACGGCCGTAGGTGCAATGTGGGCTTCTTCACCGACGTCACCGAGCGCAAGCAGGCGGAGGAGGCACTGCGGGAGAGCGAGGAAAGATACCGCAGTATCTTCGAGAGTATCCAGGATGTCTTCTACCGGACAGATGCCGAAGGTATCATCACGGAGATCAGCCCCTCGATAGAGCGGTTCGGGTTCACCCGCGAGGCGCTGATCGGCACGCAGGTGCTGGGAGTCTACGAGAATCCGGAAGAACGCTCAGGGCTCCTGAAGGCGCTTCTGGAACAGCGACGGGTCGCCGATCATGAGATCCGGCTGAAGACGGGAGACGGCCGCTTGCTCAATATTTCTGTGAGTGCTCATGGCCTTCGTGACCCCGATGGCACGTTCAGCGGGGTCGCGGGCACCCTCAGAGACATCACCAGGCGTAAACAGGCGGAGCAGGCGCTGCGAGAAAGCGAGGAGGCACTACATGAGCAGGCGCGCCGCGATCCTCTGACCGGCGTCCTTAATCACGGGGCCATCGTGGGCGAGATAAGCAATCTGATCTCTGATACTGAACACGCCGGTCCATGGGCCGTTGCCATGATCGATGTCAACCGCATGAAGGTCGTGAACGACACGTACGGCCATCAGGTCGGCGACGCCGTGCTTATGGCCGTGGCCACCGCCCTTTCGAGAGGCGATGCGCTGGTAGGACGATATGGAGGCGACGAGTTCGTGGCAATCCTGCCGGGCGCCGACAGGAACGCAGCCGAGCGCTACCGCAAAGACGCGACCGAGGCGCTCGCACACGCCACCATCACCGATCCACAAACGGGGGCCAGTGTGGCCGCTGAGGCTAGCATCGGCCTCGCCATCTACCCTGAAGATGGCGCTACCCTTATCGACCTCATCAAGATCTCGGACGCCGCCATGTACGCCGCAAAGCGGCAGCGGCCCTTCCGGCGGTCAAGCTCCCATAAGAAGGCAGCATAGCTGAGGCCATGCGGTCGAGGGCGAGGGAGCGCCCGTCCCTATACTTCGCGGAACTCGCCTTCGACGGTGCCCTCTTCCGGCGGCGCCGAGCCTTCGCCCTCGCCACCCGGAGGCGTCTGGTCCGCGCCCGCCTGGCCGTACGCCGCGGCGCCTATCTTTTGCAGCGACTCCGATAGCTCGTTCATAGCGCTGCGTATCTGATCGATGCCGCCGGACTGGAGGGCGCTGCGCAGCGCGGCTATCTTGCCCTCCACCTCACCCCTGATCTCCGCGGGGACCTTGTCGGCCTGGTCGCGGAGCAGCTTCTCCGCGTTGTAGGCCATGCTATCGGCCATGTTCCGCGTCTCGATCTCCTCGCGACGGCGGCGGTCCTCCTCGCCGTGCAGCTCGGCCTCATGCTGCAGCTTCTCGACCTCGTCTTTGCTGAGGCCGGAGCCGGCGGTGATCGTTATCTTCTGCTCGCGGCCGGTCGCCTTGTCCTGCGCCGATACGTTGAGGATGCCGTTGGCGTCGATGTCAAACGTCACCTCGATCTGGGGCAGGCCACGCGGCGCCGGCAGGAGCCCGTCGAGCATGAACCGCCCCAGCGACTTGTTGTCGGCGGCCATAGCGCGTTCCCCCTGGAGGACGTGGATCTCCACGCTCGGCTGATTGTCGGCGGCGGTGCTGAACGTCTGACCCTTGCTCGTGGGAATGGTGGTGTTCCTCTGGATGAGCGGCGTCATCACGCCGCCCAGCGTCTCGATTCCGAGGGTGAGCGGCGTCACGTCGAGCAGGAGGACGTCGTGCACCTCGCCCTTGAGAACGCCCGCCTGGATCGCGGCGCCGACAGCGACCACCTCGTCCGGGTTGACGCCCTTGTGCGCCTCCTTGCCGAAGAACTGGCGCACGGTGTCCTGCACCATCGGCATGCGCGTCTGGCCGCCGACAAGCACGACCTCGTCGACCTGGGCGGCGGTGATGCCCGCATCGGAGAGCGCCTGCTTACAGGGCCCCAGCGTGCTCTCCACGAGGTCGCCGACGAGCTGCTCCAGCTTGGAGCGGGTGAGGGTGATGTTCATGTGCTTTGGCCCGGAGGCGTCGGCGGTAATGAACGGCAGGTTGATCTCGGTCTGCTGGACGGTGGAGAGCTCGCATTTCGCCTTCTCGCCCGCCTCCTTGAGCCGTTGCAGCGCCATCCGGTCCTGCTTGAGGTCGATCCCCTGGTCGCGCTTGAACTCGTCGCAAAGCCAGTCGATGATGCGCTGGTCGAAGTCGTCGCCGCCGAGGTGGGTGTTGCCGCTCGTCGACTTCACTTGAAAGGTGCCCTCGCCCAGTTCAAGGATCGAGATGTCGAAGGTGCCGCCGCCGAGGTCGTAGACAGCGATCGTCTCCTCCGCCTTCTTGTCGAGGCCATACGCCAGCGACGCGGCGGTCGGCTCGTTGATGATACGCAGCACCTCGAGGCCGGCGATCTTGCCGGCGTCCTTGGTGGCCTGGCGCTGGCTGTCGTTGAAGTAGGCGGGAACAGTGATGACCGCTTCCGTAACCGTATCGCCGAGGTAAGCCTCCGCGTCCGTCTTCAGCTTCTGGAGGATCATCGCTGAGATTTCGGCTGGCGAGTAGTCTTTGCCGCCCATGGATACGTGCGCATCGCCGTTGGCGCCGCGGGCTATCTTGTAAGCGAGGAGCGTCTTGTCGCGCTCGACCTCCGGGTCGTCGAACTTGCGGCCCATCAGGCGCTTGATCGAGTAGATAGTGTTGTCGGGGTTGGTGATCGCCTGCCGTTTGGCGACGGTGCCGGCCAGCCGCTCGCCCGACTTGCTGATCGCGACGACGGAGGGTGTGACGCGCCCGCCCTCGGAGTTAGGGATGACGGTAGGCTCGCCGGCCTCGATGACGGCGACGCAGCTATTGGTGGTACCCAGGTCGATTCCAATTACCTTCGCCATGATGTGCTCCTCCAGTTAGGCGATTTGTGCGCGTGTCCAACAAGTGACAAATGAGTTCAGTTCTCCGGGATGAATCCGCATCCCCCACTAAGGCCGAGCGATTCAACCCTCAGAGCGGCCCTCTTCCGGCTTCTTGCCGCGGCCGACGACGACCATCGACGGGCGCAGCACCCGTTCGCCGAGCATGTAGCCACGCTGCACCTCGGAGACCACCTTGCCCTCCTCGCCGTCGCCGTACATCGTTGCCTCGTGGTAGCGGGGGTCAAAGTCCTGGCCCTCCGCCTTGATCTCCTTGACGCCGCACGCCTCGAGCACGGCCTGGAACTTGCGATAGACAAGGCGGATGCCGTCTATCCACGTCAAGCCGCTCAGGTGGACGTCGACGCTCATAATGGCGCGTTCCAGGTCGTCGAGCACCGGCAGGATGTTGATGATGAAGGCGGCGTTGGCGAGGAGCGCCACCTCCTGGCGCTCCTTCTCCGTGCGGCGCTTATAGTTCTGGAAGTCGGCGGCCGCCCGCTGCCAGTTCGCCAGGTACGTCTCCGCCTTCTTCGTCTCTTCTTCGAGCTGTGCCTTCAGCGCCTCGATGTCTCCGGCCTGAGCGGCGGACGGCGTCTCGTGCGGCTGGTCTCGATGCTTACCGCCGGCCGAGCTGCGCTTGTCGATGACTGATGGACGGTCTTTCTCTTCTTCGTGCTCGGACATCCTTGCCCCTATCTTCTGCTGTCGCGGACCGCCGCTAGCCCTGAGCGACGAGCCGGCCCATCAGCGAGGAGAGGTAACGCACTGTGGGGATGACCGGTAGGGCCGCGCTCACGTGCTCGCTGACGACGTGGTCCTGTGTGCGGGCTCGTCATTCACTCGACACCGCCAGACTGCCTTCAAGCGCTGGTCGCTTAGGTATCGCATCACCGCGATAGTGGACGCTCCTGTCCGCCATCAACGGCACCCCCAGATTCGTTTCCTACGAAACCAGTTAACCATCGCCTACCTTGAGC
>JBEKDP010000189.1:0-4144 GCA_050014295.1 Dehalococcoidia bacterium
CTCCCGTAGCCGCGCCGGCCTCTCTCGAAAACGTAGGGGAGGGCTTCAGCCCTCCACGTCACCGTCCACGCGCTACAGCCAACGGATGGCCCTACATAAATCGGGCCCCAATGGCGTCATCTATCTGCGACCGATGGCCATGTTCAGACAAATCATAACAACCGATCCCAAGACTGCCCGACGTATGTTCGCTTTTCTCGCGACATCGATCCTAGGCATGATGGCCATCGGAATTTGGTCGATCATTCTTCGCGACTGGCTTTTCTTGTTCATCTGGGCAGTTTGCGTGGCTGACATGATTGGCACGACAACCAGGCATTACAATGTGGGGTGGCCGGGCTCCCGCTTCGACTCGTTGCGCGGCTTCCCACGGATTCATCTCTCGGAGGCTCAATGGATCCTCGTGGGTCTCGTATTCGTCGTCGTGACGCTCGTTCCGCTGTTGGTGCTCGGTCCGGCACGCGAGATCATCTCTGTGTTTCTGGGGCTAGTTTGCGTCGTTTGGCTGTGGCGCCTTCTGCGGGCGGTCCGGAATGAAGGCTGGCGCGGCAAGTAGGGGCGCACGGCGTGCGCCCAATTACTTCGGCGCGCGAACGTGGTGCGGAATCTCCGAGGGGACGTCCAGCAGCAGCTCCATCAGCCCCGCGAACTTCCCATCGCGATACCACGGCGACTGATAGATCAGCGTCCTGACGCCTTCTCTCCCGATCGTGTAGACGTTCTTCTCCTTCGTCTCCAACAGCCGCCTGATCTTACCTTGCGCCGCCTCGGGATGGACCTCGAGCAGGCTCTTCCCAAGCAGCTTCTTCCCGCCTCTGTTGGCGAACCACTGGACGGCCTTGTCGTTCATCTCGATGATGATTCCGCTGGTGTCGGAAACCACCGCCACCCCGGGGAACTCCTTGACCCATTCATGCTCTGCCATTTCTCGTCACCCCCTGTTATCGCCTAACCTGCCTCTCCCTCGACGGGCTCACCCGGCGGCGGCTGTGCTCTCACTCACTCGGCGCGCGAAAGTGGTGCGGAATCGCTGAGGGGACCTGCAGCACCAACTGCACCAGCCCGGCGAGTGTTCCATTCCGATACCACGGCGACTGGTAGATCAGCCGCATGGCGCCGTCCCGCTCGATGGTGTAGACGTTTGCCCCCCTTGTCTCCAGCAGCTCCTTGATCTTGCTCTGAGATGGCTCGAGGTGGTAGTCGAACAGGCTTTTCCCCAGCAGCTCCCTTCCACCTTTGTCAGCAAACCACTCGGCGGCCTTGTCGTTCATCTCGATGATGATTCCGCTGGTGTCGGAAACCACCGCCACCACGGGGAACTCCTTGACCCATTCATGCTCTGCCATTTCTCGTCACCCCTGTTATCGCCTAACCTGCCTCTCCCTCGACGGACTCGCCCGGCGGCAACTGCTCCCACTCGTCCCGCAGCGGCGCCAGCAGCCGGTCGCCCAGCCGTCCGACGCGCTTGTCCAACTCGTCGTACTTCCCTTTCGCCCGGCCGATGTGCCCCCCCAGCACGCCGAACTCCTCCCGGAAGCCGTCGAACTCCTTGCCCAACTGCCCCAGGTGGTCGATGATCTCCCGCGCCCGCTCCTCCACCCGCAGGCCCTTCAGCCCCAGCACGATCGCCTGCAGATAGCCGTAGAAGCTGTTCGGCGATACCGGTATCACCCGCCGGCTCAGCGCATACGCGCACGGCCCTTCCCCCTCGCCGACCATGTCCTCCCGCGAGAACGTCTCGTAGTACACCCCCTCCGCCGGGATGTACATCAGCGCGAACTCGAACGTCCCCTCGTCCGGCATGATGTACTTCGCGACCCCGTCGACGTGGCTCCGCACGTCCCGCAGGAACCCGCGACGCAGCGTGGCCCGCTCCTCGTCCGACTCCGCCGCCACCATCCGGTTGAAGCTCTCCATCGGGAACTTCGAGTCGATCGGCACCAGCCCGCTGCCCAGGCAGATCACCGCATCGACCGCCTCGCCGTTGCGGAAGTGGTACTGGAAGCGATAGTTCTCCGGCGGCAGGATCTGCGTCAGCAGGTTCTCCAGCAGCAGCTCCCCGAATCCCCCGCGCATCTTCGGCGGCTTCAGCACGTCCTGCAACTGCCCGATGTTCTTCCCCACCTCCAGCATCTGCTGGCTCGACGACTCCAGCCGCCCCAACTGCTGCCCGACGCTCCGTATCGTCTCCGCCGTCGCCGTCAGCGACTGGCTCATCGTCTGCTGCACCGTGTTCAGCCCCGCCGTCAGCCGCTGGTCCAGGCCCTCGATGCGACGCTCCAGGTTCTGCTGCGTCATGTTCAGCATCTGCGATACGTCCGCCCGCGTGTCGACGCGCGGTGCCCGCAGCCGCTCCCACGCCAGCAGCCCGACGGCTCCGATCAATATCACCAGCAGGACAACTACCAGCGCTTCCATCTAGCCTGCCCCCTACTTGACCTCTATCCGCTCCCCGTACTCCGGCACCACCA
Source organism: Dehalococcoidia bacterium (assembly GCA_050014295.1). Lineage (GTDB taxonomy): Bacteria > Chloroflexota > Dehalococcoidia > DSTF01 > JALHUB01 > JBEKDP01. The sequence goes on from JBEKDP010000189.1 coordinate 2,472, forward strand.
CCTCGATCCCGCTGCCCTGCAGCCCTTCGACGAAGTACCCCGGGTTCTCCGTATGAATGCTCACCATCGTCTGCGGCGCGATCTCCTGGATCAGCTCCAGCAGGTCGTCTGCCGCCGCGTGCCCCGACGCGTGCAAGCCGGGCGGGTCCCCCAGCTTCCGTTCGCCGCTTTCGTCCACCCACGGCAGCCCTCTGCCCACCATCCCGAAGTGCTCCAGCCAGTTGTGCAGCCGCCGGAAATCGATATCCTGCTCCTCGCTGTAGCTCTCACTCGACGAGTAGATGTACTTCCCGCCGCGCGGCTCCATGTCGATCAGGTTCTTCACGTCCCAGAAGCTGAAGCAAACGATGAACTCCCGTCCCGACTCCTTGATCTCCGGCCCGCCGACGAACCGCTCGCTGTACTTCGCCCGTAGCACCTGCTCCCAGTGTTGCGGCGCCACCTTCAGGTCCTTGTAGATCAGCATCTCCGGCGAGCTTGCCACCGTCGGCACCTCCGGCGACACCAGCCGCATGATGTCGAGCAAGAACGCGTCCTTCGCCAGTATCACCAGCTTCCGGCCCGTCGCTCGCGCCACGTCCAGGAACGTGCACAGCCGCTCGACGTTCCGCGGCCCGAAGTCGGCGATCACCAGCCCCTCCGTCGTCTGCACCTCCGCCAGCGCGTTCTCGCGCACCATCTCCTCCGTCACCGACTCCTCCTGCGCCCGTTCGCTCGCCCGTGTCCCCTCGCACAGCAGCACCCGCGGCCTCAGCGCCCGCGCCGCCTCGACGAACCGACGCGTCATCGCCGACCGCGCCCCGTGCAGCCGCAGATCGCCCGTGTACACCACCCAGCCGGCGCTCGTCTCCACCGCCCACGCGCACGCCCCGTAGACCGAGTGGTCGACCGGATAGTAGCGCACCGGCAGCCCGCCCGCCTTTTCCGCGCACGCCTCCGTCTCCCGACACGCCAGCCGCCGGCCCGTCCCCGGCTGCCGCCGCCAGAACGCGCGTCCCTCCTCGTCCAGGCAGTCCCCGTCGACCAGCACGAACGGCCGCCGCACGTACGGCACCGTCTTCCACGGCGTCGACTTGATCAGGCCGCTGTCCGCCTGCGCCTCGCGTGGCGCGAAATAGCAGACCTCCTTCTCCAGCTCCGGCAGCCCGCTGTCCTGCATCGACTTCGCGATGAACGCCGTCATCGCCGTCGAGTAGATCGGGATGTCGTCGCGCAGGAACGAAATGTAGCCCGTGTGGTCGATGTGCGCGTGCGACACCAGCACCGCGTCCACGTGGTCGAGCGTGCAGTGGCAGTCGTCGTTGCCGTAGCGCGACCAGATGTCGCCGGGCGGAATCAAGTCCGGGCGGTAGATGCCTTCCAGGCGGGGGAGCAGCGGCCCGAAGTAGACCCCCTCCGCGTTCCTGTACTCCATCTCCAGCAGGTCGAGGATGCCCGCGCCGGGCCTTGGCTTCAAGTATTCTTCGAAGTACTGCTCGCGCACCTTGAACGATGTGCCGAAGTCGAAGAACAGGCGCGTATCGGCGTCCTCCAGCAGGATCTTGTTCCCGCCGATGCTTCTCGCGCCCCCGTAGACCGTCAAGAACGACAAACCCGCTGACCCCTCTCCCGGAGCCTACTTGCTCGCCACCCACTCGAGCGCTGGCCTCAGCGACCGGCAATCCGCAGGCGTC
>JBEKDP010000190.1:0-7537 GCA_050014295.1 Dehalococcoidia bacterium
CGTCCTCGACGTGGGTGTCGTTTGCCGGCGCGACCTTGCAGATGTAAGGAACGCGCGCCGCGAGCTCGTTGATGCGCTTGAGCGGGTAGTCGACGCCGCCTTCGTGTGCGAGGGCGAGAGCGTGCAGGACGGTGTTCGTCGAGCCGCCCATCGCCATGTCGAGGGCGAAGGCGTTGTCGAGCGACTGCGGAGTGACGAGGCGGCTGGGCCTGAGGTCTGCCTCCAGCAGCTTCATCACCTGATAGGCCGACCGGCGGTATAGCTCCTGGCGCTCTTCGCTTTCGGCGAGGATGGTGCCGTTGCCCGGCAGGGAGAAGCCGATGGCTTCCGTCAGGCAATTCATGGAGTTGGCGGTGAACATGCCGGCGCAGGAACCGCAACCCGGGCAGCCGGAGGTCTCCAGATCGCGCAGCTCCCGTTCGGTGATGCGGCCGGCACTGTAGGCGCCCACGCCCTCGAAGACGCTGATCAGGTCGACGGCGCGACCGTTGATGGAGCCGGCGCGCATGGGGCCGCCGCTGACGAAGATGGTCGGGACGTCGAGGCGCATGGCCGCCATCATCATGCCGGGGATGATCTTGTCGCAGTTGGGGATGCAGATCATGGCGTCGAAGCAGTGGGCGGCGACCATCGTCTCGACGCAGTCGGCGATGAGCTCGCGGCTGGGCAGGGAGTACTTCATGCCGAAGTGCCCCATGACGATGCCGTCGTCGACGGCGATGGTGTTGAATTCGAAGGGAACGCCGCCGGCCTCGCGCACGGCCTCCTTGACGATGCGGCCGACCTCTTGCAGGTGGGCATGGCCGGGGACGATGTCGGTGTAGGAGTTGGCGATGGCGATGAACGGCTTGTCGAAGTCCGCCTCGCTGCGGATGGCGCCGGTGCCGCGCAGGAGGCCGCGATGGGGCGCGCGTTCAAAGCCCTTCTTTATCTGGTCGGAGCGCATGGTCGATACCTTTCTAGGTGCGCGATAGAGGCACTGCCCTGGGTTGCTGCTTGGGATGAATGGTACGCCAGAGGGAGCGGCGTGACAAGGGCCGACGCCTTGCGCACAATTCGTCAGGCGATTCCCCTATACGGATAGCCGCAGTCCTGCCGATCAACATTTTGAAGGCTCGGGCCGGTCGCCACAAGGGGTTGCCGGCTTGGGTGGCGCTGTTTTCGGCAAGATCAGGAACGGGCATGACAGAGGATTCGACCGGCTCGCTCGGCGTTGTAGAGATCGTTACCCAGAAGTACGCGATCACCGGTCGCTGCTACGGGATCACCGACTACACCCGCCTCATCGACCTCCTGAACATTCGCGATGTCACCCACCTGCAGTTGAGCGCCGTCAAGGTGCGCGAGCTGTTGCATTCGAACGAGGTGCTCGCCGCTGACGGTCCCCTCTTTCTCGACAAGTCATGGGTTGTGTTTGCCCGATCCCTGGAATCACCCGAGATTGAGGCGAAGAGGCGCGAAGCCCACCGCGTCGACATGGTGGAGAGAGCGAAGTACGGACTTCTCGTCTTCGCCGCCCCGTTTCGCATATTGGGAAACGTCCACCTCGTCCAGGACGCCGACTTGAAGATCGCTCTGCCGAAGCTGTTTGAAAGCTTCCTCGCGATGACGGGGGCAAAGATCATTCACGAAGACAACAGCGACCTGGTTTGGGAGGCCGATTTCGTCGTCGTGAACGGCGGACGGATCGAGATGGTCTCCGCGTCGCCGCCGCAGCCTAAGCCGCCCGAACAGCCGCCGGCGGATGCGACGAGCGGGGTTGAGGAGTGGGAGCCCGAGGAGATATCCGACCTGCTACAGCCGAAATAGCGGACGATCCGCGGCCGCCCTCAACTAGAGCTTCATGACCAGCAGCTCGCGCTGCATTTCTCCCCCGCCCAGGCGCACCACCACGCTGATCACCCGCACCTTGAGCGGCTTGGCGCCGTCGATGAAGAGCTCGTCCTGCCTCTCGAAGCGATAGTCGCTGTCGAAGGTGGCCAGGAGCTTGTCTTTGCGACTCGTAAAGGGGTCTACCTCGTATATCTCCGTCTTCAAGCTTCCCTCCATCGACACGACTATACACTGTGGTACGTAAAGCGGCCAACTGCCGTTTCAGGCGTCAGACTGCCCGCCGCGCGAGGACCGGCGGCGTAGGAATCCACATTGCCCAGGAAGAACCCCGTATATGGTAGAATTTGCGTATGGCACGGACAGAGCAGGCTGAGCCCGTGACGACGGTCTCAGGGGGCGGCAAATACGTCGTCCGGCCGATGACCGGCGCTGATATCCCTCAGGTCATGGATATCGAGCGGGACTCGTTCCCGTCGATGTGGCCGCAGACGGCCTACAATCGCGAGCTGAAGAACCGTCTCGCGCGGTACTTCGTCCTCGTCGAAGCGGAACGGAGAGCGGACGCGCCGTCGCCGGGAGAGGAAGAGCGACGGAAAGGCTTGCTGCGGCGAATGTTCGGCCACCTGCTGCGCAGCGAGCCGGAGCCGGCCCCCACGCGCCAGCTAATCATCGGAGTGGTTGGCATCTGGTTGATGGTGGACCAGGCGCACATCGTCACGATTGCGGTCCGCGAGGCGTTTCGCCGGCGAGGCGCGGGCGGGCTGCTGGTGATCGCGGCCATCGAGACGGCGCTGGCCAACGGAATGGAGTCGGTGACGCTGGAGTACCGTCGCTCGAACCTGACGGCCCGCGCCCTCTACGACAGGTACGGCTTCCTCAGCGTCGGCGTGCGTCCGCGCTACTACTCGGACACGAATGAGGACGCGATTATCATGACGACGCCACCCCTGCGCTCCAAGTCGTATCTGGAGAAGTACGAGCGGCTGCGGGAGGAGCACGTCGAGCATTGGGGCGACGTGTACGTCCTGCCGCCCTCCTTCTAGAACCGCTCTCTGCGCTTTCAGGCGCGGCCGCGTCGGCCGCCGATCCCCTTGCGCACCCATTCGTCGCGGTCGCGCACGTCGCGGTCGAAGAGGAGGCGGTTCAGCATCACCTCTCGCCGGTCCAGCCCGGCCATCGGGGCGCCCGGGTTGCTCAAGAGTCGCTTGGCGAAGACGATGATCGCCATGCAGAGACAGCCGACCGCCACCGGCCCCGGACCTTCGACGACGAGCGCCGACACGGGCGCCAAAGCGATGCCCAGGCCGACGCCGAGCGGCGCGTTGCGGGCGAGGACGCCGAGCAGGGAGACGACCGTGAAGACGGCAAGGGTTATCGGCGTAAGGAAGAGCATGAAGCCGATGGAGGCGGCGATGCCACGGCCGCCGCTGAAGGCGAGATACAGCGACCAGGCAGCGCCTACAATGGCGGCTACGCCGGCAGCGACCTGGACGCTAAGGCCCTGGTCAAGGAGCTTGGCCAGGCCAATGCCCGCCATCGCCAGGGCGATCTGGGCGACGCCCACCGGCACGACGGCCCAGTGCGCCACAGCTTGATAGACGTTCGACGCGCCGACGTTCGCGCTGCCGAAGCTGCGGATATCGATTCCCCGGAGCCGCCCGGCGATGTAGGCGACGGGGACCGCGCTTATGAGATAGCCCGCTAGAACCACGAGCAGCGCAACCGCCATTCCTTCCCCTCACGGCGAACGCTCGCGCGCCGCCCTTACTTAGGCAGAAGCCGGCATTTTGAAGCGGAGCGCGGTGACTATGAGCTCCGCTGCATCGTCTTCCGATATGTGCGCCGTGTTGATGACGATGTCGTACAGGTCGGGATCAGCGGTGTTAATCTTGAAGAACTTGTGGTGATAGTCGAGGCGCGCCTTGTCGCTCTCCTCGACCCGCCCCTTCGCCTCCTCCGCCGATAGCCCTTCCCGTTCGGCGATTCGGAGAACGCGCACGGCGACGGGAGCGGTCGTGCGGACGTGCAGGCAGCGGGAATGCTCCCTAAGGATGGCCTGACCGCCGCGCCCGATGATCACGACGTCGCCCTTCGCCGCCAGCTCACTCATGACGGAGGTAATCGCCTCTTTGTAGCGGCTGTCGCCCAGCTCGCGCTCGCTGGCGGCAGGCAACGCCGCCGCCTCGCGGTAGGTGGTCGCCATCAGGGTCTCCAGGCTGCCGATCCCCATCAGCGGATCGGCGACCCCGCCGAGAGCGCGCGCCGCTTCGATCAGAACCTCCCTGTCCACGTAGTCAAAGCCCAGCCGTCGCGCGACGATCTGACCGATCTGGCCGCCGCTGCCGAGATTGCCGCTGATAGTGATAACACTCATCTCACGACTCCTAGCGCACTGCCGCCTTTGTCCCTATTCTAGAGCCGACGCGTGAACATTACTACAGATTGACGGCCGCAGGAAGCACCTCGATGCGAGGGAATGAACGTTAGGAGGAGGATAGACCATGTCCACCGTGCTTTATGAGAAGCGCGAGCGGGTAGCCTACATCACGATCAACCGGCCCGAAGCCATGAACAGCGTCGGACCGCCGACGGCGGCGGAGCTGGCCGAGGCGTGGGAGGCGTTCCGCGACGACGACGAGCTGTACGTCGCGGTGATCACGGGGGCCGGCGAGAAGTCGTTCTGCGCCGGCTTCGATCTGAAGGCGGTCGGCAGCGGCGGCCTGCCGCATACGCCGCACGAGATGAGGCGGTTCGTCATCAGCCACCCGGGGCTTATGGGCTACACGCGCAGGAACGACATCTTCAAGCCGATCATCGCCGCCGTCAACGGCTACTGCTTCGCCGGCGGGCTGGAGATCGCGCTCTGCGCCGACATCCGCATCGCCGCGGAGCACGCGGAGTTCGGGGTGCTGAACCGGCGCTGGAACATCGGCCTGGGCGACGGCGGGACGCAGCGGCTGCCGCGCGTCGTCGGGCTGGGGCGAGCGATGGAGCTTATCATCACGGCCAAGCGGATCGACGCGCAGGAAGCGTACCGCATCGGCCTGGTGAACGAGGTTGTGCCCGCGGACAAGCTAATGGCCCGGGTCGCGGAGCTGGCGAAGGCGATCTGCGAGTTCCCGCAGGGGGCGATCCGGACGGACAAGGAAGCGGTGATGCGCGGGCTGGGGACGCCGCTGGAGGAGGGGCTCCGCCTCGAGGGGTCGACGTTCGTGACGCTGATCGGGCAGAGCGATTTCTACGAGGGGCCGAAGTCGTTCGCGGAGAAGCGGAAGCCGCAGTTTAGGCAGGACGATTAGCGATCTCTTCCGGAAGTTGGGCGACCGTCGCAGGGCATTGGCGCTTATCTTCCTCTCATACAGGCATCTATCTCTTGGCAGATAGCGTCCGTGCGCAAGGGTGACGATAACACCTCGGACGAACCGAGACGGCCCACTGAGAGGAGAGAACCGTGGACGGCTACCTGATACACCACCAATCGGAGCAGTGCCTCGGCATTAGGGCTGACCGGTACCGAAATGACCCCTATGTCTGGCACAGCCCGTACCTCTGGAGCTTCTGCCATGCCGGGCAGGTGCGTGTCGAGCGGGGAATGACGGTGCTCTGGCTGACAAAGGCGAACGGTCACTACGTGTGCGACCTGGTGTTCGTGGTAGGCGAGATCCTCCAGCTTGAAGAAGCGTTCTACCGATTCGTGCCCGGGGATACGGATTTGGGCTGGTACCATTTCCTGCAGGGCATCCGGGCGCGTCACAAAACCACCAAGACCTACGTCGCCGACATGCAGCGCTCTTACATCCCTCAGCCCGCCGTCTGCATCGAGGATGCGGTCGATGAGCTGAGGCGCAGAGAGCGACTAAACCCAAAGCCCTTGCAGGAGGCATGGAGAAGGCCAGCGGCCCCGCTCCGGATCGAGGCAATCGACAAATTGGAGAAGATTGTCGGGACCGGAGCTAAGAGGCGTTTGCGGTGTGCCGTCGACACTCGGTGGCACAGCCCCGGACAATGGGGCTGCCATCCCCCGTGTGCGAAGAGGATCGCTGCCTAGGCCTCGCGCGGTGCGCGGCGACGGGGGGAACGACGGCGCGGCGGGCGCTTGACCTCGCTCACGGGGATCGTCGGCTCCGTGACCGGCGACGGCTCCGCGGGCGCGGGCTCCGTCTTCGTCAGCGTCGCGTCCAGGCGCTGCTTCTTCTCCTCCAGGTGCTCGATGCGCCGGTCAACGCGGGCGCGGAGTCGCATCAGGCGATGCCGTATCAGGTGATTCCAGCGCCCCTTAAGCCCTGCCAATTCCTCTCTCATCTCACCCACCTCTTTCTCGCTTCCAAGCGAAGCACTACTTCGGCCTAGCTAGCTGCGGCGGCTTCGGCTTTGGCCGCTTCCTTGCGAGCGAACGTGTAGCCGTCGTCGCTAACGTCCATCACCACCGTGTCGCCGGCACCGAACTCTCCGGCGAGGATGCGCTTCGATAGCGGGCTCTCCACCTCCCGCGTGACCATCCGCCTGAGCGGCCGCGCCCCGAAGACGGGGTCATAGCCCTGCTTCACCAGCTTCGCCTTCGCCGCCTCCGTCAGGTCCAACTCGACGTCGCGGTCGGCGAGGCGCTCCCGCACCTCGTCCACCATGAGGTCGACGATCTGCTCCAGCTCCTTCTCCGTCAGCGGCTCGAAGATGATCACCTCGTCGACGCGGTTGAGGAACTCGGGGCGGAAGAACTCCTTCAGCGCCCGCTCCGCCCGCTCGACGAGCTTTGTCCGCTCGGCGCGACTGGCGGTCTTCTCGCTGACGAAGCCGACGGCGCCCTTTGCGTCGGAGGCGGTGCCCAGGTTGCTGGTCATGATGACGACCGTGTTCCGGAAGTCGACCGTGCGGCCGTGGCCGTCGGTGAGGCGGCCGTCGTCCATGATCTGGAGGAGGATGTTCAGCACTTCGGGGTGCGCCTTCTCGATCTCGTCGAAGAGGACGACGCGGTAGGGCCGGCGACGGACCGCCTCCGTGAGGCTGCCCGCCTCCTCGTACCCGACGTAGCCCGGCGGGGCGCCGATGAGCCGCGACACGGTGTGCCGCTCCGTGTACTCCGACATGTCGATGCGGATTACGGCGTCCTCATCGTCGAACAGGTAATCGGCGAGCGTCTTCGCCAGCTCCGTCTTGCCCACGCCCGTCGGGCCGAGGAAGATGAAGCTGCCGATGGGGCGGTCCGGGTCCTTGAGGCCGGCGCGGGCGCGACGGATGGCGTCGGAGACGGCCGCTATCGCCTGATCCTGGCCGATGACGCGCAGGTGCAGTTGCTCCTCCATGTGGAGCAGCTTGTCCGCCTCGCCCTCCATAAGGCGGGAGACGGGGATGCCGGTCATCGTGCCCACCAGCTCGGCGATGTCATGCTCCGTTACGTCGTCGCTGACGGGGTGCTCGCTCTCCCACTGCGCCCTCTGCGCCTCATAGTCGCTCTTGATCTCCTCGACCTCCGCCTTAATCTTGGCGGCGGCCTCGTAGTCCTGGCGCTGGGCGGCCGCCTCCGTCTCCAGGGCGAGCTCGTCCAGGCGGCGCTTCAACTGGCGCAACTCCGGCGTCATGCTCTGGTTGTCGATGACGTGCTTGCTCGCCGCCTCGTCGATCAGGTCGATGGCCTTGTCCGGCAGGTGGCGCTCCGTCAGGTAGCGGTCGGAGAGGCGGGCGGCCGCTTCCAGGGCGGCGTCCGTGA